>JBBRDR010000104.1:0-10988 GCA_038203745.1 Burkholderiales bacterium
GCCGATGGTCAGCACCGCTCCAAACAAAATCATATCGGTCATCAGGCTGATTCCCGCTGTGTTTTCGTTACTGATCAGAGCGTGCACGCCGCGAAATCCCATACTGCCGGGAACCAACGTGATGAGGCCGGGGATTTTTACCAGAATGTCGGGTTGGCCGGTGAGATAGGCGTAGAGATGGCCGGCGCTGCCTGCGGCGAGCACGCCTGCAAAAGCGCCGACGACACTGCCGAGCACGGCACTGACCAGTGAAAAGACAGCCCAGGCCAGCAGACTCCCGCCGACCATGACATGCACTGCGCGCAGCGGCGCCTGCAATACGCCGAGCATGGAAACGCCAAGTGCGGCGATAGCAACCCAGATGGCCCATCCGGGTACGGGTGCCAATGTGCCGGTGGCGTGGGCGGGAATAAGGTGCAGGCTGATCTGGGTGCCGATGATCAGCCCGGCGCCCATGGTGAACAGGAGCAGGAACACACCGGCCAGTCGCCCGGAGCCGGACAGCAGATTCTGCGTGGCGAGTTCAGACATGGCAATGGTCAGGGTAAACCCCGGAAGGATCAGTACCACGCCGGCCACGGCCGTGATAAAGGGTGTTTGCTGGGGGAAGGGCACACTAAGGGCGTTGGCGGTAATCGCTGCCAGTGCGCATAGGATAACCGGCGCGGCCGGGCCCAGGCGTGGCACGCGCGCCAGTGCCAGTTGGCCACCGACAAACAGCATCCCGATCAGCCCGCCACACAGCGTTTCGATCCAGCCGCCGCGCAGGAGAATGGCTACCGAACCGGAAAGCAGAAAACCAAGACAAGCAAGCGGCCAGCCGGTCCAGAGTGGCGGCGTGCTCATGATGTCTTTAAGCTTTGCTGAACAACGATCCAGGCTGCCAATGCCGTCAATGTCGCGCAGGAGATTCTCGAGTGCGATCAGGCGCGCCATGTTGTAGTCGTAGGTCGGCAGGCGCAGCAATTCAATCCGTTTGGTGTTGTCGTCAGCGGTGATGTTGAGGGTCAGCATGGTGAGCACGGCAAAACAATCGACACGCACGCCGAAGCGCTGTCCAATGCCGTTCAGGCGTAGTTCGAGGTCATGCGCCGGCATGCCGCTGATGTGCAATCCTTGAGCAAGATTGCGCAGGAAACCGGCTAATTGGTCAGATTGGTTTGTCATGGGAGGGGCAGGCGTGTTATAGCCAACGGCGAACAGATTGTGTGTAGGTTGAGTACTCTACGCCGAATTTTGACGAGAGTATTCGCTCTTCCGGAATGATCTGGTATCGGTTCATGTAACTTACGAACAGTGGCAGGATGACACAGGCTAATAGGTTGGCTTGCCAGAGCGCCCATGTGCTGAGAAATATCAACAGGCCGACGTACATCGGGTTCCGGGTATGCCGGTAGATCCCGCTTCTGATCATCGTGGTGGTATTGCCAGGGCGAAGCGGATTGATGGTCGTTCGTGCCTTGCGGAAAGCAAAGAGTCCCGAGAGGTCGAATAAAATACCGATAAGCACGAGTGCACCGCACAGCAGCTTTCGGCCAGGAATCTCGACAAACAGCAAGGGTGTGTACCCGGCGATAATCCACATGCTGAAACCAGCAAGCAGAGCGACGACCGGAGGCGGGATTTTCAATTCAAGTCTTTTCATGCCTGTTTTTCATTGAGCAATAGCGTCCAGGTGCTTCGATAGGTCACTTGATGTCGCGTAGCCTAGGGTAGCCGCTTCAGGACGTTACAACGATCACGATTGTATTCGACGAAACGGTCAATCCGGTTGCCGAAGAATGATCCCAGGAGAGGGCGTCCCCAGAAGGGTTTGAGCCGCGTATGTTGGGGGATCAGTGTTCTATCCAGTTACGTGCCTTGTCGACGGCACGACGCCAGCCGGCCAACAGAGCGTCGCGTTGATCTGCCGGCATGGCCGGGGTAAAGCGCCGTTCAGCCTGCCAGAGTGCGGCGAGTTCGGCCTCGTCTTCCCAGAAGCCGACGGCCAACCCGGCCAGAAAAGCGGCACCGAGCGCGGTGGTTTCGGTAATTTCTGGCCTGACGACTTCAACGCCGAGCAAATCGGCCTGAAATTGCAGCAGCAGGTTATTGCGTGCCGCGCCGCCGTCGACGCGCAGTTCGGCGAGCGGTTTGCCAGCATCGCGCTGCATGGCAATCAGCACTTCGGCACTCTGGAAGGCGATGGCTTCGAGCGTGGCGCGCGCAATGTGGGCGCGGTTGGTGCCACGTGTCATGCCGAGCAGAGCCCCGCGTGCGTACGGGTCCCAGTAGGGCGCACCGAGCCCGGTGTGAGCCGGCACTAGATAGACGCCACCGTTGTCCGGCACCGTGGTGGCGAGGGCTTCGATTTCGTCGGCGCTGTTGATCATGCACAGTTCATCGCGCAGCCATTGCACGACCGCCCCACCCATGAAGACGCTGCCTTCGAGCAGATAGGTCGTGTGCCCGTTGCGTTGCCAGCCGACAGTTGCGAGCATGCGGTGGCTTGAATCCATCGGCTGTTCGCCGGTGTTCATAAGCAGAAAACAGCCGGTGCCATAGGTGTTCTTGGCCATGCCTTCGCGCAGACACGCCTGCCCGAACGTGGCAGCCTGCTGGTCGCCGGCGATACCTGTGAGCGGGATAGGTGCGCCAAGGAGTTCTTCGTCAAGTACGGCGATGTGTGCGCTGCTTTCGACAACGGTCGGGAGTAGTGCAGCAGGGATGTTGAGCAGGGACAGCAATTCATCGTCCCAGCATCGGCGGTGGATGTCAAAGAGCATTGTGCGTGAAGCGTTTGAGGCGTCGGTGACGTGTGCACGGCCACCGGTCAGCTTCCATGCCAGCCAGCAATCGATGGTGCCGAAGGCCAATTCGCCACGTTCGGCGCGGGCGCGGGCGCCGGGGATGTTGTCGAGCAACCAGCGCAATTTGGTGCCGGAAAAATAAGCATCAATCTCAAGGCCGGTTTTTCGACGGATGAGGTCAGCGTGCCCGGCGGCGGTGAGTTCGTCACAAATCGATGCCGTGCGCCTGTCCTGCCAGACAATGGCGCGGGCCAGCGGATCGCCGGTTGCGCTTTCCCAAAGTACTGTGGTTTCGCGCTGGTTGGTGATGCCGACGGCAGCAATGCACTTGGCATCGACGTCTTTTTCCTGCAACACACGGCGCGCTACCGAAAGCTGCGTTTGCCAGATGTCGCCGGCGTCGTGTTCAACCCAGCCTGGTTGTGGATAGTGCTGCGTGTATTCCTGTTGCGCCGAGCCGTAAATTTTACCGGCGCGATCGAAAAGAATGGCGCGGGAGCTAGTAGTTCCCTGATCCAGCGCTAGAACAAAGCTTCTATCCATACGATTTTCCATTGAGTAGCGGTTTGAACGGCCTTGGCGTGTCATGCTCAGTTTGCCACGATATGCCCTGCAATCCAGCGTTTGAAATCAATGATTTTGGGGTCGTCGTAGTCATAAGCCATCAGGCTTTGCCCGAAAACGTAGGCATAGAGCAACAGACTGCGGCTTTTTGCTTCGTCATCAGAGAGTCCGTTGGCGACGAAAAGTTTGCGGGCGATTTCCAGCCTGTAAGTGTCGACGTTTTCTACAACGGCGCTGGCTGACGCGTCACGCCTTGCCCAGTCACGCACGGCCAGTTCGATCGAGATGCCTTTGACGTTGCGGTTGGTGCCGTATACGTCAATGATCTGGAGAAGTTGGTCGTATTCCTTGCCCGTTGCTGCGGTGCTTTGTTTGTCGATATCCTGGAGGCGGCCTTCTTTCCAGGTCTGCAGTACGGCGTTGCAAAGATCCTGGCGATCCTTGAAGTGCCAGTAAAAGCTGCCTTTGGTGACACCGAAACGTTTGGCCAGTGCTTCGACACGCAGTCCGGCCAGTCCTTCTTCGGCCAGGGCCTCGATGGCACCATCAATCCATTCATTGCGGTCAAGTTGCGTACGTGGTTTGGTTTTTTCCGGCTTCATCGAACCATTATCCTTTCAAGTTCCGCAAAGCTGGTCTAGTATTTCAAACGAACGTTTAATGTTGATTGACAGCATCCATACTGTGCCGTATGCTAATCCATACTGTAGGGTATGGTTCATTGTCAGGTCAGGCATCAACGTTGTCAAATATTTCGTGATTACGGTGCGTTGCAAAGGAGAAAATATTTTGAAGATCCTTGTTTCTGTTAAGCGGGTGGTTGATTACAACGTCAAAGTACGGGTCAAGGCGGACGGAACAGGCGTAGATATTGCAAATGCCAAGATGTCGATGAACCCGTTTGATGAAATTGCTGTTGAAGAAGCTGTTCGTCTCAAGGAGGCGGGTATCGCCAGTGAAGTGATCGCTGTTTCGGCCGGTGTTAGCAACTGTCAGGAAACCTTGCGCACGGCGCTGGCCATTGGAGCAGATCGAGCTATCCTGGTTGAAACCGGTGTGGAGTTGCAGCCACTGGCCGTGGCCAAGCTACTCAAAGCCCTTTGTGAAAAAGAGCAGCCGCAGATTGTGTTGTGCGGCAAGCAGGCAATCGATGATGACGCCAACCAGACGGGTCAAATGCT
This sequence comes from Burkholderiales bacterium, assembly GCA_038203745.1. Lineage (GTDB taxonomy): Bacteria > Pseudomonadota > Gammaproteobacteria > Burkholderiales > Rhodocyclaceae > Propionivibrio. The sequence goes on from JBBRDR010000104.1 coordinate 4,535, forward strand.
GGCGGCACTGATGGGCTGGCCGCAAGCCACCTTCGTGTCCAAAGTGGTGGTCGCAAACGGCCATGCCACAGTAACCCGAGAGATCGACGGTGGACACGAAACGGTAGAAATTTTGCTGCCGGCCGTAATGACCACCGACCTGCGCCTCAACGAACCGCGCTACGCGACGTTGCCGAATATTATGAAATCCAAGAAGAAACCACTGGATATCGTGACCCCCGAGGCACTGGGCGTGGATGTTGCGCCACGCCTCAAAACGCTGAAAGTCGCCGAACCACCAAAGCGTACAGCGGGCATCAAGGTGGCGAACGTGGCTGAACTTGTGGCCAAACTCAAAGGTGAAGGGGTGATCGCATGAACATCCTCGTTATCGCTGAACATGACAATGCAACGATCCGGTCCGCCACGCGTCATGTCGTGAGCGCGGCAGCGGCAATCGGTGGTGATATCCATGTGTTGGTGGCCGGTGGTGGCTGCGCCGCCGTGGCCAATCAGGCCGCCAGGATCGCTGGTGTGGCCAAAGTCTTGCTGGCCGATGCGCCGCATTATGCCGACCAGTTGCCGGAGAACGTAGCGGCGCTGATTGTAGCCAACGCGGCGAACTACAGTCACATCCTTGTCCAGGCGACCACGGCAGGCAAAAATCTCATGCCAAGGGTGGCGGCTTTGCTCGACGTGGCACAGATTTCCGAGATCGTTTCAGTCGATTCGCCGGATACTTTTGTGCGTCCGATTTATGCGGGCAACGTCATGGCCACCGTGCAGTCCTCGGATGCGGTCAAGGTCATAACGGTGCGCACCACCGCTTTTGAGGCGGCAGGTGATGGCGGGGCGGTGGCTGTTGAGACGATTGCCGCCGCCGCTGAGACGGGGCAGAGCAAAGTGGTCTCGCGCGAGTTGACCCAATCCGCACGCCCCGAATTGGCTACTGCCACGGTGGTGGTTTCCGGTGGGCGAGGTCTGGGTAGTGGCGAGAACTATCGTGCGCTGCTCGAACCGCTGGCCGACAAACTGGGTGCGGCGCTGGGCGCTTCACGCGCGGCGGTGGACGCCGGTTTTGTGCCGAACGATTATCAGATCGGGCAGACCGGGCAGATTGTTGCGCCCCAGCTTTACATTGCCGTAGGCATTTCCGGTGCCATTCAGCATCTGGCCGGTATGAAGGAGAGTCGGGTGATTGTGGCCATCAACAAGGATCCGGAGGCGTCAATCTTCCAGGTGGCTGATTACGGCCTGGTGGCCGATCTGTTTGAGACCGTTCCTGCGCTGACGGCGGCTTTGTAAAAAAAGCGAAGCACCAAGAAAGGCACCAAGGACATCAAGTTCCACCAAAACTAGCGATGAAGATTCTTCTCCGTGTTCTCTGTGGTTAATAAAGGAGTTCATCATGAGTGAGTACCGTGCCCCGATTCGTGACATGCAGTTCGTGCTTAAGGAGTTAGCTGGGCTGGATGACGTCGCTCTATTACCCGGCTGCGAGGAAGCTACAGTTGATGTGGTCGACGCTGTGCTGGAAGAGGCCGCCAAGTTCGCCGAAGGTGTGCTGTCTCCGCTCAATGCCGCGGGTGATCGGGAAGGTGCGCACTTCCATGAAGGTCAGGTAACGATGCCCAAGGGCTTCAAGGATGCCTACACGCTATTTGCCGAGAGCGGCTGGTCAGCGCTGGCGTGTCAACCTGAATGGGGTGGTCAAGGTTTGCCCAGACTGGTAGCTGCACCGGTGACCGAGATGTGGAAATCGGCCAATCACGCTTTTTCATTGTGCCCGCTGCTGACGGATGGTGCGATTGAAGCGCTGGTGCTTAGGGGGTCTGATGCCCTCAAGGAAACCTTCCTCGAGAAGATGGTGAGCGGTAAATGGACAGGGACAATGAACCTGACCGAGCCGGGTGCCGGTTCCGATCTGGCCGCCGTGCGCACATGCGCCGAGGCCCAAGCAGATGGCAGTTACCGTATTTTCGGCCAGAAGATTTTCATCACCTATGGTGAGCACGATATGACGGAGAACATCGTCCATCTCGTTCTGGCGCGAACCCCGACAGCGCCGGAGGGGGTTAAGGGTATTTCGCTCTTTATCGTGCCTAAGTATTTGGTCAACGCCGATGGTTCGCTGGGTGAACGTAATGACGCCTGGTGCGTGTCGATCGAACACAAAATGGGTATTCATGCCAGCCCGACGGGGGTGATGGCCTACGGCGATAAAGGTGGCGCAGAGGCTTATCTGGTCGGTGAAGAAAATTGCGGCCTCGAAACCATGTTCATCATGATGAATGCCGCGCGTTTTGGCGTCGGTATGGAAGGTGTGGCAGCCTGCGAACGCGCCTATCAGCGTGCCCGCGACTATGCGAAGGAACGCGTGCAGGGTGCCGACATTGGTGAGCGTAGTGGTGCCAAGGTGGCGATCATCGCGCATCCTGATGTGCGCCGCATGCTCATGAGTATGCGGGCGCAAGCCGAGGCCAGCCGGGCTCTGGCCTATGTGGTGGCAGCGGCGCATGATAAGTCGTTGCATTCCCCGGATGCTGATGCGCGCAAGCAGAGTCAGGCCTTTGTCGATCTGATGATTCCGGTGGTCAAGGGTTGGAGTACTGAGATTGCCATCGAAGTGGCGTCAACCGGCATGCAGGTGCATGGCGGAATGGGTTTCATTGAAGGCACCGGAGCCGCACAGGATCTTCGGGATGCCCGCATTTCAGCGATCTACGAAGGCACGACCGGCATCCAGGCCAACGACCTGATCGGACGCAAGATGGCGCGTGACGGCGGCGCGGCTCTGAACGCTGTGATTAGCAGCATGCGCGCGCTGGATGTGGATATGGGCAGGCAGGACAGCGAACATTTGATGGCTATTCGTCAGCGCTTTTCTGTTGGCGTCGATGCACTGACCAAGGCGGGCGAGTGGCTGGTGGCCAACGATGGGATTGATGTTCGTGCAGCGTCAGCCGGTGCCGTGCCGTTTCTCCGCTTGTTCGGTATTATTGCCGGCGGCTGGCAGATGGCGCGCTCCGCCGTTATTGCGCAGGCAAGAATTGATGCGGGAGACCGTGATCCCTTCTATCCAGCTAAAATAGTTACAGCCCGTTTTTTTGCCGATCACCTGATGTCGCAAGCTGAAGGACTGGCTAGCACCGTAATGAATGGAGCCGCGGGCGTCATGGCTCTGCCGGAAGACCAGTTCTGAAGAAACGCGCTTTCTTTGCTCAAAAACAGCGCTCATGAGTTTAGAATGCAGTTTGGGTTTCCGATGCAAGAGGAGGGTAGCGTGGGTCAAACAATATTTGAAGCTGCGGATGATTTCCGTCGTGCAGTCAGCGGAACAACAATAGGCGATCTCAATTTCCCGACCAGTCTGGATGCCAGCCGGCGGGTGATGACGGCCGTTGAGAACCCTGATATTGGCCTGGCGGCGTTAGCCAAAATTGTTGTTGCCGAGCCGCTCTTGTCAGCCAAAGTGATTCGCCTCGCCAACTCAGTTGCGCTGAATCCTGTCAATCAAACGGTACGCGATGTCAGGCAGGCGGTTGTGCGTGTTGGCATGGACCCGATCAAAGCGCTAGCCATGGTGCTGATTATGGATCAACTGCGCCAATCCCATCATCATCGTGGTTGCCGTGATCTTTCAAATCGTTTGTGGGAACGCAGTATTCACGTGGCGGCACTGGCGTTTGTGCTCGCCCGTAAACTTACCCGCCTCAACGCCGATGAAGCCATGTTTGCCGGTATCGTGCATGATCTGGGTCGTTTCTACCTGCTCTCCAAGGTGGCTGATTATCCTGCGCTGCTTGAAGATGTCGCGCTTTTGGCTGAAACCATAAACGACCTGTCGGGCCATGCCACAGCGTTAGTGCTCAATGCGCTTAATCTTCCGGCAACCGTGGTTGATGCCGTACTGTCCTCTCGTGAATACAGTGGTGCCATGCCGCCTGCGACACTGGGCGATCTACTCTTCATCGCCGGTACGGTCTCGCCTCGCCATGACCCGTTTGATGAACTCGATGAGCGCGTCATCCCTGCGGATGCTGTCGCCTTGGGGCTTGATCAGGGGACCGTGGAAGAGGTTATTGCCGCATCCGGGGACGAAATATACTCGATTGTGGTGGCGCTGGAGACTTAGCGCCGCTACATGTTAGGGTAGTTCGGCCCTTCGCCGCCCTGTGGCGTGACCCACACGATATTCTGCGTCGGGTCCTTGATGTCGCAGGACTTGCAGTGTACGCAGTTTTGCGCATTGATCTGCAGCCGGGGGTTTTCTCCGGTCTCATCCCGAAGGATTTCATATACGCCTGCCGGGCAGTAGCGCTGTTCGGGCGCGTCGTAGCGTGCCAGATTGATGCGGATCGGCACCGAGGCATCCTTGAGTGTCAGGTGGCAGGGCTGGTCTTCTTCGTGGGTAGTGTTGGAGAGATACACCGACGACAGCCGGTCGAAGGTGATTACGCCATCCGGTTTGGGGTAAGTAATGGGCACGCATTCGGCGCTAGGCTTCAGTTTCTCGTGGTCGGCCGACGTGTGATGTAGCGTCCATGGCGCTTTGCCACGGAACACAATCTGATCGATGCCGAACATCAGGCTGCCCAGGCGCAGTCCCTTGGCCATCCACGGCTTGAAATTGCGCGCCTTGTAAAGTTCGTCGAAGAGCCAACTCTGGCGGAAAGCATCGGGGTAGCTGGTAAGAACATCGCTGCTGCGCCCTGCGGCGAGCGCGTCGAAGCAGGCCTCGGCGGCGAGCGCGCCGCTCTTGATGGCGCAGTGTGAGCCCTTGATTCGTGCGGCGTTGAGAAAACCAGCATCATCACCGATCAGGACGCCACCGGGGAAAGCGAGTTCGGGTAGCGATTGAAGTCCGCCGGCCGTGAGCGCGCGGGCGCCGTAAGCGATACGCTTGCCGCCTTCAAGGAATCCACGCAAGGCCGGGTGCGTCTTAAGTTTCTGGAATTCTTCATAGGGCGAGAGGTAGGGGTTGCTGTAGCCTAGCCCCGTGACCATGCCGACGGAAACGAGATTGTCTTCATGGTGGTACATGAAACCGCCGCCGTAGGTGTCGGGGTCGAGTGGCCAGCCGCCGGTGTGGATGACGAGCCCTGTCTGGTGGTTCTTCGGTGCGATCTCCCAGAGTTCCTTGATGCCGATGCCGTACACCTGCGGGTCACGCCCCGTGCGCAGATTGAATTTCTCTTCGATCAACTTGCCGAGTTGGCCGCGGCAGCCTTCGGCAAAGAGTGTGTATTTTGCGTGCAACTCCATTCCTGCCTGCCAGGCCGGGCCGTGGCTGCCGTCCTTGAGTACGCCCATGTCGCCAGTGGCGACGCCCTTGACCGAACCGTTGTCGTGGTAGAGCACCTCAGCGCCGGAGAAACCGGGGTAGATCTCGACGCCTAGCGCTTCGGCCTGCCCGCCAAGCCAGCGACAGAGATTGGCCAGACTGATGACGTAGTTGCCTGTGTTGTGGAAGCAAGTCGGCAGAGCCCAGTTGGGGATGCGGAAACTGCCCGATTCGTCGAGCATGAGAAAACGGTCTTCGCTGACCGGTGCATGCAGCGGAGCACCCGATGCTTTCCAGTCGGGAAAAAGTTCAGCAAGTGCACGTGGATCGATCACTGCGCCGGAAAGAATGTGGCCGCCGATTTCAGCGGCTTTTTCGATCAGGCAGACATTGATTTCGCGTTCATTCTCAGCGGCGATTTGCTTGAGCCGAATGGCCGCGGCCAGCCCGGCCGGGCCGGCGCCAACAATCACGACATCGTATTCCATAAATTCTCGTTGCATCTGTGCTCTCATCCCTGTGCTGGTTCGGTTGTGATGTGATTTTCAATACGGTATCGTATGGAATGTGACGCTACGGCGTCAAGCTGAAATCAAGGTCAAGGAGACTGTATGGAACACAAGCCGCGCAAACTTATCCAGAGCAGCCTAATCCCTATACGCTGGGGTGACATGGACGCCTATCGGCACGTGAATAATACGATCTACTTTCGCTACATGGAGCAGGTTCGTGTTGAATTTCTTGAAAGCATTGGGTACTACAAGCAATCCAGGGGTACAGCGCCGGTAATTATTAACGCCAGTTGTACCTTTCTGAGCCCGCTCACCTATCCGGGGATGGTCGAAGTAAAAATGTTCTTTGGTGCGCCGGGGCGAAGCAGTATTCCGTCGAGTTATGAGATTCGCCTGCAGGGTGATGATAGGCTCTACGCCAGTGGTGAAGCCAAGATCGTTTGGATGGAGATAGCCAGTGGGAAATCGGTGCCAATTCCAGAGGATTTGCGAGCGCTTCTTTTTTGAATGAAGAAAGCGCTAGAAGGCTTATTTTTATGGTTCATCCGGCTTTGGTGTGGGTCACTGATGCCGGATAGAGGTTGAGACCACCGCAATGGAAAAAGACGGCGATCTTGAAATGGTCGGGATTGCGATAACCACAGGCGCGTTTCTGGACCGTGGCGATCTTGGAGTTCAA
>JBBRDR010000105.1:0-10891 GCA_038203745.1 Burkholderiales bacterium
AGCTTGACCAACATTTCAGCTTGCCGGAAGTGCGCCGTATCAGGCTCGATCGCCCGCTCGCCTGGCTCAAATCCGGGTGGAGCGATATGTGCGCCAACCCGATCGCCAGCCTTGCTTATGGGCTACTCTTTGCCCTTGCAGGTGACCTTATCCTGATCTTTGCCTGGCGGAATCCCTACCTCTTTACCGCGGCCGTTTCCGGATTTTTCCTGATTGCCCCACTGCTCGCCGGCGGGCTTTATGAGATCAGCCGGCGACACGCCAAGGGTCAGCGCACGACCTTCATTGAATCACTCGGCGGCTGGGGGCGTAATGGCCAGTCAATGGCCATGTTCGGCTTGCTACTGGCGCTTCTTTCAATCGTTTGGGAACGCACCTCGGCGGTATATTTTGCGCTTTTTATACCGGGACTAGCGCCCGACTTCTGGGCCTTTATTTCAAGCGTATTGCCGAATGCTGAATATCGCGGCTTGACTGCCATGTGGTTTATAGCCGGCAGCATTCTGGCGCTCTTTGTATTTTCCATCAGCGCCATCTCCGTGCCCATGTTGCTTGACCGCGATGTCGACTTTGTCACCGCCATGATTACCAGCTTGCGTGCCGTATCTCGCAATCTTGAAACCATGGTGCTTTGGGGATGCATGATCGTCATTCTGACGCTGATCGGTTTTGTCACGCTCCTGTTCGGTTTGATTGTCCTGATGCCCCTGATAGGCCATGCTACGTGGCATGCCTACTGTGACCTTGTAGAATAGCGGGCATGGCACTGATCATGGGTGGCTGCGGCCACCCATTTTATTTTCAACTACTGAGACTCAATGAATACAAACGCTCTGCTCGATTTTTCCGGTCTGCCCCGTTTCGACCTCATCACCCCGACTGATGTCCAACCGGCAATCTGCGAACTGCTTGGTGACTCCCGGGCGCTGGTCGAACAACTCACGGCAGACCAGGCCATAACCAGCTGGACTAATTTCGCCGCACCTCTGTCGGACGGGATTGAAAAACTCTCCCGTGCTTGGGGGATCGTCGGCCATTTGCATTCGGTTAATGACATTACAGAGTGGCGTGAGGCCTACAACGCTATGCTGCCTGAAGTCAGCCGCTTTTACGCCGAACTGGGCCAGAACCTGAAGCTGTTTGCAAAGTACAAGGCGATCCGCGAAAGCGCTGAATACACTGGCTTGTCGACGGCGCAACGTAAGGTCATCGACAACGAAATTCGCGACTTCCGCCTCTCTGGTGCCGAGTTATCTGAAGACAAGAAACCGCGATTTCAGGCCATTTCCGAAGAACTGGCCAGTCTTTCGGCCAAATTTTCTGAAAACCTGCTCGACGCCACAAATGCCTTTTCCGAAATCGTCACCGATGAAATGGAGCTTGCCGGCCTGCCTGATGATGTAAAACAAGCCGCCCGTGACGCCGCTGAAAATGATTCCAAACTAGGCTGGAAATTAACCTTGCACATGCCGTCTTACTTGCCGGTCATGCAATACGCTGACAGTCGTCGCCTGCGCTCTTCAATGTATCGTGCTTATGCCACCCGTGCGGCCGAATTCGGTCCGACTGGACTCGACAACACGCCACTAATTCAACGCATTCTTAAGCTCCGCCTTGAACATGCCCAACTGATTGGCTACGCCAATTATTCGGAAGTTTCACTGGTTCCGAAAATGGCCGAATCGGTAGAACAGGTTCTGGCTTTCCTGCGTGATCTGGCGGTCAAAGCCAAGCCGTTCGCGCAAAAGGATATCGCTGAACTACGCCAGTTTGCCAAACAGGAACTTGCTTTAGATACGCTTGAATCCTGGGACATCGGCTACGCATCGGAGAAGTTATTGCAGGCGCGTTATGCCTTCTCCGAACAGGAGGTGAAGCAATACTTTACCGAAGACAAGGTATTGGCCGGTCTCTTCCATGTCGTCGAAACCTTGTTCGGCGTACGCCTCAAGCCGGATAGCGCTTCAGTCTGGCACAAGGATGTACGCTTCTTCCGCATCGAATCAGCGGCTGGCGAACTCCTGGGCCAGTTCTATCTCGACCTCTATGCCCGTGACACCAAGCGGGGCGGAGCGTGGATGGACGAAGCCATCGCGCGCAGAAGCACTATCAACGGCATCCAGAAACCGGTCGCTTACCTCAACTGCAATTTCTCCCGCCCCGTGGGCAGCAAGCCGGCGACCTTCACACACGATGATGTTACAACCCTTTTCCATGAAACCGGCCATGGTCTTCATCATCTGCTGACACGCGCTGAAGAGCTCGGCGTTTCCGGCATTCATGGCGTTGAATGGGATGCTGTTGAATTACCCTCACAGTTCATGGAGAACTATTGCTGGGAGTGGAGTGTCCTTGAAAAAATGACGGCGCACATCGATAGCGGCGAACCTCTGCCACGCGCGTTGTTTGAAAAAATGCTGGCCGCGAAGAACTTCCAGAGTGGACTGCAGAACGTTCGCCAACTGGAATTCTCACTTTTTGATCTTTTGCTACATAGCGACTTCGATCCGGATGGAAAGCTTGGTGTGCTTGATCTACTTGCCGAAGTGCGGCGCGAAGTGGCGGTCATCGCCCCCCCCGAATGGCATCGTTTCCCGAACAGTTTTTCGCACATTTTTGCGGGCGGTTACGGTGCTGGCTACTTCAGTTACAAATGGGCTGAAGTACTTTCTGCGGATTGCTATGCCGCATTTGAGGAAGCCGGTGACCCGTTCGACCCCTCAACCGGCAAGCGCTTTCTCGATGAGATTCTGTCAGCCGGAGGGACGCGCGTTGCGCTCGATAACTTCCGCGCTTTCCGCGGCCGCGACCCTCAGGTCGATGCGTTGCTCAGGCACAGTGGCATGGAAATATGAATGTTATGATTACGGCTTAAAGGAGGATCAAACCATGCCTGCACTTCGTTTTGTTTTTTTTGCCCTTGCCCTGCTGGCCACTTCATTCGTCAGCGCTCAAACGACCTATCGCTGGATCGACAAAGCGACGGGGCAAACCGTTTACTCCGACCAGGAACCCCCACCCGGCAGCAAACAGGTCGTCAAAAAAACCGGCAATGCGTCGGGGGATGAACAACAATTGCCCTATGCCACGCGTCAAGCCGTCGAAAAATTTCCAGTCACGCTGTACACGGCCGCAAATTGTTTGGATATCTGCAAACAGTCACGCGACCTGCTGAACCAACGTGGGATACCGTACTCGGAAAAAATTCTCAAGAGCGATGAAGATATTGCCGAACTGACGCGCAAGCTAGGCAGTGAAGCCTCGATACCCAGCCTGTTCGTCGGCCAGCAAAACTTCAAGGGGTTTGAATCCGGCGCCTGGAACAACCTGCTCGATCTGGCCGGCTACCCAAAATCAGCACCATACGGTGCCAAACCGTCCGGTGCCTTTACCAAATGAAAATTGCAGCGTGGAACGTTAACTCACTGAAAGTTCGCCTGCCGCAACTGCTTGAATGGCTGGCAGTTCAGCAACCTGATGTCGTCTGCCTGCAAGAAACCAAGCTCGAAGACCACAACTTCCCGCAGCAGGAAATCGAAGCCGCCGGTTACGAAGTTGCTTTTTCCGGCCAGAAAACCTACAACGGCGTGGCGCTGCTCTCGCGTCTCGGCCTCAGCGAGGTCGTTTGCGGCAACCCATACTTCCCCGACCCGCAAAAGCGGCTGATCGCCGCTACGACGCAAGGTGTTCGTGTTGTCTGCGCCTACATCCCTAACGGACAGGCTGTTGGTAGCGAAAAATATGGCTACAAACTGGCTTGGCTGGCCGCACTGGAAAAACTGCTGGTTGAGGAATTATCCATCCATCCGCAACTGGCACTGGCTGGCGATTACAACATTGCCCCGGAGGATCGCGATGTGCATAACCCGGCTGCATGGGAAGGCCAGATTCTCTGTTCCGAACCCGAGCGTGACGCCTTCCAGCGCCTATTGGCCTTGGGCTTAAAGGACAGCTTCCGCCTCTTTGAGCAGCCTGAGAAAACTTTTTCGTGGTGGGATTACCGGATGCTTGGCTTCCAGAAAAACCGGGGGCTGCGCATCGATCACATTCTTCTCTCGACGCCACTGGCCGGGCGCTGCACAGCTGCGGGAATCGACCGTGAAATGCGCAAGCGTGAACGCCCGTCCGACCATGCCCCGGTTTATGCCAACCTAGCTGAATAGAACCGGCCTGCAAGCCAGCAGGCATAAGCACACCTAGATTACCTACCTGAAGATCGCCAGTTAAAGCGGCTCGCGGAGCCGCCTGATACAAGACAAATTAGGTAGATAAAATCAGAATTAGCTTATATAGTGTGGACGTCATCAACCACATAAAGAGGAAAACTCATGAAATCAAACGTCGGTGGTATTGATCGAATTCTACGCATCGTTGCCGGCATCGTCCTGATCACGCTGGCCGCGACCGGCATGGTTGGCGTATGGGGCTGGATCGGCGTGGTGCCGCTTCTGACCGGGCTGATCGGCTGGTGCCCGGCCTATCCGCTGCTTGGTATGAGTACCTGCCCGATGAAGAAAACTGACAGAGCCCAATCGCAATAAATGCGTGTTGATAATAAGGAACGGCGCACCTTTTGATACGCCGTTTTTTAGCTCAGTGCATTGGCGATACGGATGTAGTCCTCAACCGACAGGTCTTCAGCACGTGCTGTCGGGGCAACTCCCAGCGTCTTGAATCCGGCTTCGTCAAGAATACCCTTGAAGTTGTTGCGCAACATCTTGCGCCGCTGGCCAAATGCCGCAGACACCAACGCTGCGAACCTAGCCTCATCCTTGACCGAAAGTTCCTCCGGCGGTCGGGGAATCAGGCGTACTAGAGCTGAATCGACCTTGGGCGCCGGATCAAAAGATTCCGGCGGCACATCAAGCAGCCAGTCCATTACAAATCGGTACTGCAACATCACCGACAGGCGGCCAAAGTCGCTCGTGCCCGGCTCGGCAACCATGCGTTCGACAACTTCTTTTTGCAACATGAAGTGCATGTCAATCACAGCATCGGCAAATCCTGCCAGATGGAAAAGCAGCGGCGTCGAAATGTTGTACGGCAAGTTACCGACCACATGCATCCCGCGATCCGACGTACCGGCAATCGACAAAAAATCGAAAGCCAAGGCATCGCCTTCGTGGATGGTGAGCTTGCCGACTGAAGTATTTTTCTTCAGCCGGGCAATGATGTCACGGTCGATTTCGACGACGTGCAGATGATCGAGTCGTTTGAGCAAAGGATCAGTCAGCGCACCCAGTCCTGGCCCGATTTCAACTACGAGGTCATCACGCTTCGGCGCAACAGCACTGACGATGTCAGCAATGACCTGCTGATCGATCAGAAAATTCTGCCCAAAACGTTTGCGCGCAATATGTTTACTCATTGTCTTACCAGTAAAAGGCATTAACCACGGAGGACACGGAGAAAAGCAAAAAAACCATAGAAATATCGACTTCGCCTTTCTTTGCGCTCTCTGTGTCTCTGCGATCTCTGCGTTGAAAGCAGTTTAATTTCTCAGCACCATCTCAACCGCCTGTTCAACCGCAACAAACAGGCTGCCTGGATCGGCACGCCCGGTGCCGGCCAATTCAAGCGCAGTGCCATGATCGACCGAGGTACGGATAATCGGCAATCCCAACGTAACATTGATACCGTTGCCAAAGCTGGCATACTTCAGAGCAGTCAGACCCTGATCGTGATACATGGCCAGAACGCAATCGCCCAGCGCAAGCATTGGCGGAGTAAACATGGTGTCGGCCGGTAAAGGCCCAAGCAACGTCATACCTTCGGCGCGCATGCGATCCAGTACCGGCGTAATCACTTCAATTTCTTCGCGACCGAGATAGCCGCCCTCGCCGGCGTGTGGGTTGAGGCCGGCGACCAGAATGCGTGGATTGGTGATGCCGAATTTGCTCGTCATATCGGCATGCAGAATGCGTAAAGTTTGTTCAAGCGACTCCTGTGTGACAGCCGCTGGAACATCCTTCAAAGGCAGATGCGTTGTCGCCAGCGCAACCCGCAGCCCGCCACCGGCAAGCATCATCACAACCTGCGGGGTACCGGTTTTCTCCGCCAGATACTCCGTGTGTCCTGTAAACGGTATACCGGCATCATTGATCACACCTTTGTGCACCGGGGCGGTGACCATCGCGGCAAATTCACCGGATTGGCACCCTGCCAGCGCACGGTCAAGCAGAGCCAGGACATAAGATGAGTTTGCAACATCAAGACGTCCGGCCTGCGAGCTAACTGACAGCGGAAGGTGCAAAACATCGAGCACGCCAGCAACAGGCGGAAGATGTGGATTCCAGTCGCGCAATTCACCACAAAAACCGACCTGCAAAGCACGCTGTGCCAACAACTGACGATCAGCCAACACAACGATTCGCGCGGCATGCCGGTCGCTGGATCGTTCAAGCAAACGCAGGCAAAGCTCCGGACCGATCCCGGCAGGCTCACCCGAGGTAATCGCAATTACCGGCACCCCCACCATGGGCTAGCGATCTTCCAGACGAATTTCTACATAGGCACGGTCACGCGTCTGGCGCAGCCAATCCTGATACGCCTCGTCCAATTTACGCTCTTTAAGCACCTGCCGAGCCGCGGCGCGCTGACGATCCGCCGACACATCCTGTACGCGCCGCTCAAGCACCTCAATCAGATGAAAACCAAATGGTGTTTGGACGGGTTGGCTCACCACCCCCGGTTTAAGCTGATTCATTGCCCGCTCGAACTCCGGCACGGTATCTCCAGGATAAATCCAGCCTAGATCACCGCCCTTGAGAGCCGAGCCATCTTGCGAGAAGAGTCTGGCCAATTCTGCAAAGTTGCCACCGTGCGTGATCCGGTCATACAAACCCATCATTTTGTGCTTAGCCTCGGCCTCAGATACGACTTCGTTGACCTTGATCAGGATATGCCGCGCATGCGTTTGCTCCACCGGTGGAGTATCTGCTCCGCTGCGTTTCGAGACCAGCATGACAATATGAAATCCATTGGGACTGCGTAGGACAGGCGCCACCTCACCCACTTTTAATTTAACAACATTATCTGCATAAATACCCGGCAGTTTATTCAACGGGCGCAGCCCCAAATTCCCTCCCTTCAACCCGTCCGGCGCATCAGAATAAGCGGCCGCCAACTGCGCGAAACTCTCGCCTTTTTTCAAACGCTCTAACACTTGATCGGATTTTAATTTAAGTTTCTGGAGTTGTTCCGGACTCGCCGCTTCCGGCGAACGCAAAAGAATGTGTGCAACCTCGTACTGTTCTTCGGCACCACCCTTGGCGACATCACCGCTCAGGTAGTTATCAATTTCGCCGTCCGAGATTGCAATCTTGCTTTCGACCTCACGTTCGCGGATGCGCGCAATGGTCATCTCTTCTCGTATTTCTTCACGAAACTTGGCGAACGGGATGCCATCTTTCTGCAGCGCTGTACGGAACTGGGCAAGCGACATCTTGTTGCCCGCAGCAATGCGTTGCAGCGCCTGCTCAAGCTGCACATCATCAACCCGCAAGCCGGTCTCCTTGGCATATTGCAGCTGTATCTTATCCATCACCAGACGCTCAAGCATCTGCTTCTCAAGCACATCGCGCGGTGGCAACGGGGTACCCTGTTTCTGAAGCTGACTGACGGCAATGTCGAGGCGCGTTCGCAACTCGTACAGCGTGATCACCTCATCATTGACCACGGCAGCGATACGGTCGGCCGGCACGGGCTCTCTGGCCTGGCGTGCTGGCGACTGTGCCGAGGCAAATCCGGCAACACAACAAAACAGAATCAATGTACGAAGCAATAACTTCATGAATAACACTTTCTACCGGACAAAGGCAGAATCCTCTACCTGCGCATTGATCAGACTGTAACCCTGAATATTGCGCTTGAGAAGATCAAGCGGGTTGGAACCGATGCGTGAAAAATCATTCAATTCAAGCTGAATGAAAAATGCCGTTGAGGACGTATCCTGAGTCAGTGCAAGTCGCTGAACTACGCCGCGCACAACCCAGCAACCGCCGTTGTATTCCAGACCGGCAATTGACTCAACAATACGACCGCCCTGTGAAACGGTTGTAATGCCGGTTGTTGAATTTGTACTTGAATCCTTGAAAGAGTAATTAACCCGGCCGACACCATACCACCCGCCCGAGATCGGCCACTGGCCTGAAATGTCAACCTGATCGTAATAGGCACTCGGGTCACGGTTGTAGCGATACACTGCGTTCAACACCTTGCCGGGTTCCGGCTGATAGCGCCCCCCTACCGAATAGCGCTCTGCCTGACGATCCGCCAGGTTGTACTGCCACGCCATATCGGCATACACTTTGGGCAAAACCTGCCCGCTAAAAGCAGCCAGGAAATCGGAACGATCCCATCGCCCATATTCCGCAGCGGCATTGGGAAGCGTCACCTTGTTTTTCTCGAAATAAAAGCGCTGCCCCACCATCGCACGAAAGATCTCGTTACCGCTCGAAGGTTCCAGCAAGCGCGTCGTCGCTGCTGCGGTCAACTGATTGGCATTGTTGATGCGATCCCATCCGGAGTACTGATTCTCGGAGAAAATCTGCGCGAAATTAAAGTCAGCCTGACCTGTATCGAAAATCGGAATATTGCTCTGATCTTTGTACGGAATGTTCAGGTAAAAAAGTCGCGGCTCCAGGGTCTGCGTGTAATCACGCCCGAACCAGTTACTGGGCCGTTCGAACGTCATGCCGGAATCAACACTGAAAATCGGCAACGTGCGGCTGATTGAACTTGGCGTCCCCGCAGCCTGTCCGGACAAAGTGTAATACGTCGCATTAACGCCTACCTTAGGTGTCACGTACCACCCAGGCGTAACGTAGGGCAGCGCGATTTGCGGGTACAAAACAGATCGTTGCCCATCGGGGAATACCGTTGATACGCCGTCAACAAGCTGCACGCGCTTATCAATTGAAAAACTGGTGAACTGCCCCATGAAGCTGCTGTCAGTCATGAACAGGTCAGGCTGCCGGGCATTGACCGTAACCTGTGGCAATATTTTGTAAGGCACTTGCACCGGATTATTCGCATCAGGCTGCAGCGTCTGATACTGCTGGAAATTCGCTGTTGCATTCCACCAACCGCCACCACCATAGGTCACCGAACCCTGTTGCAGTAGCTGCGTCTGGGAGGTTTTAGAAATTTGGCTCGACAGGTCAGTGTAATAATCGCTGTCCGAGACCTTGTTATAGTTGATCAGTCCGGAAAATCCGTTGGCGGTTGCCTGCGAGTGCGTGAACGTCACGCCATAACGATCTTTGTTGTTATACAGTTTGTCACTCGGCAGGTACTCAACCAGCGCACTTCCTCTATATAAACCGCCAAAGGCATCATCGAGATAGCGGAACTCGGTATCGGCCTGTAAACCGCGTTTGCTATACGTACGCGGGGTAATGGTCGCATCCATGTTCGGCGCGATATTCCAGTAATAGGGTAGCGCAACCTCAATACCACTGATACTAGTCGTACCAAAGCTCGGCGTCAGCAAACCGGATTTACGCTGGTTGTTCAGTGAGAACGACAACCAGGGCGAATACAAAATCGGAACGCCAAGAAAATGTACCGAACCATCCGTCCCATCGGCCACTTCACGATCATAGTCGAGTTTAAGACTCTCGGCCTTGACATACCAGTCGTTATTACCAGGCGCGCAGGTTGTATAGGTTCCATTGGTCAGACGGATCTGATTCTCGCCTTCAAAATCGATCCTGTCGGCATCGCCCCGCGCCTCCGGCATCGACTTCGCCATCTTTGTTGAATTTACAGTCGTTTGACCCGGCTTTAAATTCAGCACGCGCGGCGAAGCAAAACCTGAATTCAACCAGGTACCGTCAGTTTGCTGCTCTGCAAATTGCTCCGCATAGGCTTTGTTTGCGGCCGCCTGGCTCCCGGCCTGCGGCTGACGCTTGATCGTAAATGAGGGTTGCTCAAAGAATCCGACTTGATCTTCGAGTTTGAGCCGCATCCTCGGCCCGGTGATAACATCATCACCTTGTTCAAGTTGAACATTCCCCTCTGCCTCAAACTCATCCTCAACCGGCCGATAGGTCAAGCGATCTGCCTTGGCCACTGTACCGATCTTGCGAAACTCGGCATCGCCCTCGGCCGTGAACTCCCGATCAACGTCCCCCCCCATGCGGTACGCACTGAGGAACACCGGTGTCGACACCGAACGGTCTTTCTCAGGCGGAACTATGGCTTTTGAGGAACGTAAGGCAAGCGCCGGCAAAGCATCAGGCACCTCGATCTCGTCACGCGCCCCCATGGCCGGTACAAGCGGCGGGGTGGTTGACGATGACGCGACGAGGCTGGCGATCGATGCCGAATCAAGCACAGGACCATAAGGAACCCGTTGAATGGCTACCGGGGTGGCCGCACCAAAGGAGGTGTTGGCCATTTGTGTGGATTCCTGCACCACCGGTCGTGCTGGCGTGCCGATCGGCTCACCCGTCTTACCCAACTCCCACTTGGCGTTAATAAACACAACATTGCCTTTATCGCCAACAGGTGGAATGTAAGTCGCCTCAAACGAGAGGTTTTTGTAGCCGATTGAAGCCACCGGAAAAATGAAAGGAAAAGGGATGTACCCCATATCCGAGCGGTTCATCAAACCTGCGTTGTATCCCAAGCCCGTACGAACATCGTCAAAAGGATGCCAGATCGCTTTCCAGCCGTAGCCCGCCGTATAGCTCGGCTTATAGTGCGAATCCTGGAAGCCCATGAAATACACGCCCTCCCAGTTCCCACTTTCGTTGTACAAACCCTTACCCACACCGAAACCCGGAGGATTCTCCTGATACGAATCGATCTGCTCCTGCGTGTACGAGCTCCGTGAATGGTAGGTTTTCAACGGCAAATAGAATTCCAGAGCACCGTTTCGGAGGGG
>JBBRDR010000106.1:0-10860 GCA_038203745.1 Burkholderiales bacterium
CGCCGCCTTCAATTGACAACGATATCTCAAGGCCGGGCAGAAGAACGGCCTTGCTGCGCAACAGACGCTCAAGTTCGGCGGCTGGAATGTTTGGCGTATCAAAAAACTGGGCGTCCGGCCAGGTGCGGACGCGGGTGCCGCTGGCCTTCTTTGGTGCGTCGCCGATACGCTGTAAGGGCTCGATGACCGCGCCGCCGGAGAAGGTGATCCGGTAACGACCCCCGTCACGGACGACCTCGACTTCCAGTCGCGTCGACAGCGCGTTGGTGACCGAGACGCCGACCCCATGCAGCCCGCCCGAGAAGCGGTAGGCCGAGGTGCCGTCGTTCTTGTTGAACTTGCCGCCGGCGTGCAGTTGTGTGAACACGACCTCAACCGTAGGCACCTTCTCTATCGGATGAATTTCCACCGGGATACCGCGCCCGTCGTCCTGAATGGAAACCGACCCGTCGGTATGCATAACAACAAGAATGCGCTTGCAGTAGCCGCCCAGCGCTTCGTCGGCGGCATTGTCGATAGCTTCCTGAATGATGTGCAGCGGGCAATCTGTCCGCGTGTACATGCCGGGGCGATGGCGGACGGGTTCCAGTCCCTTGAGAACGGAAATGGATTCAGCGGTGTAACTCATGGTGCGTGGATCTCCAGCTTCGTGTTTCCCGGGTTTTTCCAGAAAGACAAAGGCCAGAACAGGTCTGGCCTTGTCGTTTTTGCAGGGCGGAGTTTACCACCGGAAGCCTTGGTCTTGATCCGGCAAGTAAAATGCATTGCAGGTCAATAGATACGGCCACCTCAAGATGCGGCATTGTGAGAGGCAATATCCATGCGCTTCACAGCGGCTTTGCTCCATAGATCGCCTATTGGTGCGCATTCCAGGTGTGCTGTTTCGTCGGGTTCTCGACTCAGGTCGGAACTTCATTGCTCAAGTAGGCGGCAATATCCACCGCGTCGATCTGCTCAGGTTTCATGAATTGCGCGGCGTATTGGCGGTAAACACCAGAACGCAGGAAAAGATCGAACAGGTCTGGGTCGATGTGCTGATCCTTCTTCATGAAGGACATGATCTTGATCGCTTCCGAAAGCGTTTTACCCTTCTTGTAAGGGCGGTCGACGGCAGTCAGTGCTTCGAAAATATCGGCGATGGCCATCATGCGCGCCAGTGGGCTCATGTCTTCACCGCGCAGTTGCTTCGGGTAACCGGTGCCGTCCATCTTTTCGTGATGGCCGGCGGCAATTTCCGGCACGTTGCGCAGATGTTTCGGGAAGGGGAGTTGCGAGAGCATGATCAGGGTCTGCACAATGTGCTCGTTGATCTTGTAGCGCTCCTCCTCCGACAGGGTGCCGCGGGCGACACTGAGGTTGTAGAGTTCCCCCCGGTTGTAAAGCAATTCGGGAACCGGCATTTTGATTCCCCACGGGTTGTCTTCGGCGAGGCTGTCGCGCACTATGCGCTCAATGTGGTGTTCGGGTTTGTCAGCCAGAAGTGGCTCAAGGACTGGCAACCCGGGTGCCAGTGTGCGCTGCTTGCGCTCCTTTTCCTCGTGGGAAATGCCGGTCCGGTCATCAAGGGTGCGCAGCCAGGTGCGTGCAGCGATTGATTTGAGCCGTGCCTGTTTTTCGGGTGCCATGAATTCGCCGCCCTCATTGCAGGTCGCGACAAAGGTGAAGTCGTCATCCAGTTGTGCCAACACGGCAGAGAGTTTGTCGCGGGCGCTGGTTTCCGCTTCCCCGGCAGAAATCGCCTTGAGGCAGGTGATCTCGGCGTCGCGCTTGAGCACTTCAAAGCGCATGCGGATTTCGTGGATACGGTCATACAGGGTTTCCAGTTTGGTTGCCTTGTCGACTACATATTCCGGCGTGGTCACCTTGCCACAGTCGTGCAGCCAGGATGCAACGTGTACCGCTTCCCACTCGTCGTCATTCAGGCTGAAGTCCTTGTACAGCCCGCTGGTTTGCTCACAGGCGGCTTGCGCGAGCATTTTCGTAAGCTCTGGAACGCGGGCGCAGTGGCCGCCGGTGTAGGCGCTCTTGGCGTCGATGGCACCGGCGATCAGCTGGATCATGGCTTCAAACAGCCGCTTCTGGGCATGAATCAACTCCTTGGTTTCCAGTGACACAGCCGCAGAACCCGACAACGCACCGATAAAGCTAAGACGGCCCGCGTCGGTTACGTTCTGGCGCAACAACACCATGGCTCCGACCAGATTTTGCTGGCGGTTGAGCAGTGGCACGGCGATGGCATGGCTGGCGCCACTAGCTTTTACGGCGTCGGCCAGACCCAGCGCCTCAATGTCGGCGTCAGTCAGCGGCGCCGAGGTGGCTGTTCGGGCCAGCATGGCCGCCTTGAATAAAGGGCTGCTGGCTGCCGGGTTCGGCTTGGGCGTGCTTGATGGCAAGGCCGTGCCATTCGCCATGAGCCCTGTTGCGGGTAAAAGGAAATCGTTATCGGTCAGGTAAAGCAGGCCGGCATCGGCGTCGGCGGCGGAAATGGTTTCTGTGAGCAGGAGCGGTAAAAGGCGGCCAAAATTATTCTCTGCGGCGACCGCCATGCTGATTTTCAGAAACCGGCTGATCGTGCGTTTCATGTCGTCCATGGTCAGTGCAAGTTCGTTGACCTCGAGCACAAATGACCCGGCGTCGATTGTCTTTTCAAAGTCGAAGTGTCGGATGGCTTCGGCCTCGCCCGCGAGCTTGCGTAGCGGCTTTGAAATAGCGCGTGCCAGACCCCAGGTAATCGGAATGGCCAGTAGAATAACCAGTGCCATGACGATGAATGAGTGGCGCATCAGGGTGTAGGCCGGGGCCATCAGCTCTTTGTCAGGAATGGCCGTAATCAGGAACAGCGGGTTGGCGCCTTCTAGTTTTATCGGACTGGCCGAGACGTGCCATAACTCGCCGCTAACCTCCTGCATAATGTTCTGCGCAAGGGTTTCATCCATGTTCTGCACTAATGGAGCAAGTTGTGCAAGGATCGGGATGCCGTAATTGGTAAGTGTTGCCAGAACGAACGGGTCATTGATGTTGGACGATGTATTGATTCGCTTCGCATGGTCCTCGTGCGCCAGGATTTCCCCCTCGCGGTTTACCAGAATTACATGTGTTCCGGGCGTAACTTTTTGCTTTGCCAGCGTCTGGTCAAGGGTTTCCAGAAGGATGTCGGCACCGGCGACAGCATCAGCCTGCTTGCTTCGTTTAGCAAGGGTTGTGCCCATTTTTTTGCTGCTAAATAAAGGATAGGGCGCGGTTTTTATTTGTCCGGTAGAGCCCATAGCGGCCTTGTACCAATCCCGGGTGCGGGGATCGTAACTGTCTGCATAGTCCGGGCGGTCATCGCTACGCAGGGTAGCCAGGGATGAGTCAAGAAAAATAAAGCGGCCGCGTAGCCGGCCTTTGAAATGATCAATGCTTTGAACCATGAAAGCGCTTTTCTGCGGGGCATTGAAGGCGGCTCGATCCGCGTCACTCCAGAGCCGGCGAACAAGAAAGAAATCGCCGTTGCTGTAGCCGATATAGAGGGCTGTGAGTTCGGAGGCGTCTCGTAGCGATTCGTACATGAAATCAATATTTTCAAGTCGTTGATTCAGCGATTTAGCCCGGGTAATTTCATCTAGGCTTAACAACCGGGTGGCCATCTCGGGGGGAGCGATAAGGCTTGAAAATTCACGCAGTGTTGTGCGTTCAATGCGCGCGCTCAACTCGCTGGCCGTTGATTTGAGGATGTCGCGACTGATTGTGTAGCCGAGCCCGCCAATGATGCTGCCAACAACAAGCAGCAGAATCAGAAAGAGCGTCGAGATGTGAATATGGAGGGGGAGGCGACGTGTCATAGTTGGCTGGCTCGGTCGGGGTGTTCGGGATATGTTACGCGAATAATAGATTTTTACGAATAAGGCCAGAAGCCATGTGCTTGAGTCCGCCTGATGGCAGTGGAAGTACAGGCTTGCTAATAGAGTGAAAAGGCTACCGGTTGCCCCCTCGTTGCTCATAAGCTACGATGCAGTGACCGCTACCTACAGTGGAAGGTCATACCATGTCAGAAACTACTGTCACGCCTGATGGCGCCGAGCCCGGCAGCGAAGAGGTTTCGCACGCTCTCGGCAATATTGTCATTCCACCGTGCCCGCGTATTGTTGTCGCCATGGTTCTGGAAGCGCGCAGTGATGATCCGGATCTGATCAAGCTCGACAAACTGATTAGCGGTGATATGGGTCTGGCATCGGCAGTCATCAAATCCGCCAATTCACCTTTTTATGGATTGAATCACAAGGTCCAGGCCGTTAAATCGGCGCTGCAAGTACTCGGTATTCGCTCGGTGACCAATATGGTTACTTTGCTCTCCCTGCGCAACGCGCTGGGTGCGCCGGGGCAAGCTTCTGACCCCTTCTGGGATCAGTTCTGGGACCGTACCAATTACCATGCCATCGCCTGCGCGCGGCTGGCCAAGCAATTGCGTTTTATTTCCACCGATGGCGCCTACACGTTTGGCCTGTTCAATGATTGCGGAATTCCTGTTCTCATCCAACGCTTTGCCAACTACAAGGAAACTCTGCAGCTCGCCAGTGCTGCCGGAAGGCCTTTGGTTGAACTAGAGAGTGAGCGCCACCAGGCCACGCATACGCTCATCGGTTCCATCCTGGCCCGCTCATGGCATCTTCCGGATCTGATCTGTAATGCCATTCGAGATCATCATAATTTCGAGCTGCTCTACGGCGATACCCCTCAAGGGCAGGGTGATGTGGCTGCATTG
This sequence comes from Burkholderiales bacterium, assembly GCA_038203745.1. Lineage (GTDB taxonomy): Bacteria > Pseudomonadota > Gammaproteobacteria > Burkholderiales > Rhodocyclaceae > Propionivibrio. The sequence goes on from JBBRDR010000106.1 coordinate 4,745, forward strand.
ACGGCTATCTCGCTCATTGCCGATTATCTGGTCAATGACTTTCTCGGTACGCCGCAAGATGCCGACTGGCAGCAGCATGGTGCTCAGGCCATCGATTACCTCGGGATTGACGAGGATGAACTGCTCGAAAGCAAGACCGACATTCTTGAAGAGCTGCTCGAAGCGCAGGTTTATCGTAAATAACGGAAGAATCCGGGACTGGTTCTTGCTGCCACATTTCCGTCATGCCCTATTTTGTCTCGGGTGACACCGATTACGGAAAAGCTAGTGAGTGCCGCGACGGGTAGGGGTAGTGAGGACTATACTGGGTGCTGGCTGACTATGTTTTCTTCCGTATATTTATAGTGGCTTTTTCATTTTGATATGGACAGATGAAAGATCAGAAGGTCACCGAACCAACTGCTGACAGGCCGCGTAGCGAAAGCGACAGACGTGCTGATGATGTTCGTCTGCCACCGGTAAAAATTGAGCGCCGGCTTATCGTTGAGCGTCGATTGCCAAGCGTTGACGAAAATGCTGTTTCATTTTCTGACTGGGTAAAATCCATGGTCTTTTTTCTGGCGAAAATAAGGCGGCGGGCTAAAGCCAAAGCTGTCACGAAGCCGGCGAAGCCAAAAAAATGGTGAGTGCTTTCTGTGTAATGGTCCTGCCCGGCTGCAGTGGCGATATACTGTAGCAGCCCAATACCAAAGCCATTTTATAATAGCCCTCGGCTAGGGCTGGTAGGATGCGGCCTGTTAGAGAGTGCCGTTATTTGGCTCACATGATTTGAATGCATTGCCTTGCAGCCGTCAATCGTTAGCGGACATGGAAGGTTACCGCCGGTCAATCCGGCCCACCCGAAGAGGAGAAATTTAGTGAAGATTTTACGTTTAGTATTGGTACTGGTGTTTTCTGCGGCCTTGTTGGTGCCCGTTGCGTTTGCGCAGAACACAGGCACGGTCGAAAATGCGACATTCACCACGAACGTCGCAAACGGGGCGCCCGTCGATTTTCGTCAGCAATTCCTCAATTCGACCCCGGTCGTCTACTACTATGGCGAACTGCTCGGCCTAAGTGGACAAACGGTGACGTTCGTTTGGAGCCTTGAGGGCAAGCGCATGCAGAAAACGACTGTTAAAGTCACGAAACCGCGTCAGCCCGCATGGTCGAAAATTAATATGCAGGAACAATGGATGGGCAACTGGAGCGTCAAGGTTCTGGACGGTAAGGGGCGGGCAATCGACCAGCAGGATTTTTCTTTTAATCCGCCTCTATAGCTTCGCGCTGGTCGGGCGTTAACCGATCGCCAGTGTGAGCGTCCGAGCACACTGGCGGATGTAAAAGAACCAGAGTTTCTACTTTAGACCGGTTCTGATACGGGTACAGCCTCAACGTCCTGATGTGACCTCAGCGTGTTGTGATGGTTGCCTGGAATGGCTGGTTTCCCCTCGGGCGTGATGCCATCAAATTACGGAGAACATAACGCCAGCGTAATCACACCCCATAAATGAAAAAGGCCTGCATCGCTGCAAGCCTTAGTGTTATTGGTGGAGAGGATGAGGATCGAACTCACGACCTCCGCATTGCGAACGCGGCGCTCTCCCAGCTGAGCTACCCCCCCCCGTTTGAAGAAAAAAATTCTACGCGGTACCGTTTGGTGCGTCAATCAGTACCGCGTTGCCTGATATTTATTTCTTGGCTTTTGCTGGTGCGGGAACCACTTCAACAGCAAGCGCTTCAATAAAAACGCCTTCAACCTGATCACCCTTCTTGATCAGTTTGAGTTGGGCAGGATCCTTGATATTCAGATCGAAGGTGTATTTTGTACCTTTCAGGGTGACGGTCTGCTTCTTGGTGTTTACGCGCTGCACATTGGCGACAAAGGCCACTTTCTTGGCCTCATAGGCAGCGGGTTTTTCGCCCGGCTTGGCCGAATCCTTGTTGGTGCTTTCAGCGCGCGTGGCAATGCCGTCGCCGCCCTTCTTGAGCATCATTTCCAGTGTAACGATATGGCGGGATACTACTTTGTCACCAACTTTGATCTGGTCGAAATTCTTCACTTCAGGGCCGCAAACAACAACCAGTTGTTCGCCATTGGCTCGCTGGAGGAAAACGCTGCGCGTGGCCTTGTCGATGGCTTCGACGGTGGTGGTCGCGGTTTCCTCAAAGGCACCTGCGTACTTTCCGGGGCCGACAAGTTCAATGCCGATAGCGGGAGGTTGCTGCGCGGCCGCGGCGAACGGGAGAAGAACAAGAGCGGCAGTAGCCAGTATGGTACGAATTTTCATGATGATGTTCCCGGGATATTTGACTTAACGGTTCGCTGCTACAAATGCAGTTGAAAATAAAAAGGCTTGCACTTAGGCAAGCCTTTTCAACTTGGACAGGAGCAAGTTATTTTTTCTTTGCCTTGCCTTTGGCTGTCGAAACAGCGGCTTTAAAGGTCGCACCAGCGGAGAATTTCGGCACGGTGGTCGCAGCGATCTTGATCTTCTCGCCGGTCTTCGGGTTCTTGCCTTCACGGGCAGCGCGTGGGGCGGCCTTGAAGGCGCCGAAACCAACGAGACTGACGCCGTCGCCCTTGGCAACAGCTTGAACGATAATTTCGATGACGGCATCCAAAGCTTTGCCCGAAGCAACTTTAGACATATCGGTTTTGGCAGCAATTGCGTCGATGAATTCAGACTTGTTCATAGTATCTCCTGTTGTTAATTGTTGAGAGCCTCACTGGTACTCCGCAGCGATTCTTGCATTTCAAACGCCTGAAGGGAAGGGGGTAAGTGTAAAAATGATGAAGAAGTTAGAAAATAATTATTGTGTGTATGAAAAATACGTCAAGCAGCCCATATCTAGCCTCTGCTTGCCAGCAGTGGCTTGAGGAAGCGCCCGGTATGGCTGGTTCGGGTATCTGCTATGACCTTTGGCGTGCCTGCGGCGAGTATCTCCCCGCCACCATCACCACCTTCCGGCCCCAGATCAATGATCCAGTCGGCGGTTCTGATTACGTCGAGATTATGTTCGATAACCACGACCGTGTTGCCGTGATCGGCGAGGCGGTGCAAAACCTTGAGCAGCATTTCAATATCCTGGAAGTGCAAACCGGTGGTTGGCTCGTCAAGGATGTACAGGGTGCGGCCGGTGTCGCGCTTGGAAAGTTCGAGCGCCAGTTTTACACGCTGTGCTTCGCCGCCAGAGAGTGTGGTGGCGGCTTGACCCAGTGTGATGTAGGAGAGCCCGACATCAACCAGCGTCTGCAGTTTGCGCGCAACGACCGGCACGGCATCGAAAAATTCTCTAGCCTGCTCGACTGTCATTTGCAGGATGTCGTGAATAGTCTTGCCTTTGTAATGAACCTCGAGCGTTTCGCGGTTGTAGCGCTTGCCATGGCAGACGTCGCAAGAAACGTAAATGTCAGGCAAAAAATGCATTTCGACCTTAATCACGCCGTCGCCCTGGCAAGCTTCGCAGCGACCGCCCTTGACGTTGAACGAGAAGCGGCCGGGGCCATAGCCGCGCGAGCGTGACTCCGGCACGCCGGCAAAAAGTTCTCTGATTGGGGTGAGCAATCCGGTGTAAGTGGCGGGGTTGGAGCGGGGGGTGCGACCGATCGGCGACTGGTCGACATTGATTACCTTGTCAAAATTATCAAGGCCTTCAATGCTGTCATGTGCGGCGGGCTCCGGTGTCGAGCCATAGAGAAAACGTGCCGCGGCAGCATAAAGGGTGTCGTTGATCAGGGTTGATTTGCCTGAGCCGGATACGCCGGTAATACAGGTAAAAAGACCGACCGGCAGTTCCAGCGTGACATTCTTGAGGTTGTTGCCGCGCGCGCCCGTAAGTACAAGTTGGCGTTCTGCATTCCGTGCCCGGGATTTGCCGGGCACTTCGATACGCCGTCGCCCGGAAAGGTAATCGCCGGTCATTGATGCCGGGTTGTTGGCGACATCTTCGGGCGTTCCTTCAGCAACAATGTAGCCGCCGTGGATACCGGCGCCCGGACCGATGTCGACCACGTAATCGGCGCTGCGGATTGCTTCTTCATCGTGCTCGACAACGATCACCGTGTTGCCGATGTCGCGCAACTGGCGCAGTGTTTGCAAAAGACGGTTGTTGTCGCGCTGATGCAGGCCGATCGAGGGTTCATCGAGAACATACATGACGCCGGTCAACCCTGATCCGATCTGCGAAGCGAGGCGAATGCGTTGTGCTTCGCCACCGGAGAGCGTCTCAGCCGAACGGTCGAGCGAGAGGTAATCAAGGCCGACATTGATCAGGAAGGAAAGTCGGCTTGTGATTTCCTTGAGTACCTTCTCGGCCACCTGTGCCTTGTTGCCGGCGAGCTTGAGCGTTTCGAAATAGTTCCGGGCCTCGGCCAACGGCAAGTGGCTAGTTTCGTGCAGGGTTAGGGCGCCGGCGTTTGTGCCGATACGCACGTTGCGTGCTTCTTCACGTAGGCGGGCCCCCATGCAACTTGGACAAATCTTGTTGCTGATCAGTTTGGCGAGATCTTCGCGCACGGAAAATGAATCGGTTTCCTTGTAGCGGCGCTCAAAGTTGCAAACCACGCCTTCAAAGGGGTGGTCGCGATCAAAACGGGTCCCTTTTTCGTTGAAATAGCAAAAGCGGATTACGTCTTTGCCCGATCCATAGAGCACCACGTTCTGAATGGTGTCGGGGAGGCCGGTAAACGGCGTGTCGACATCAAAACTGTAATGTTCTGACAGCGAACTGAGCATCTGAAAATAGAACTGGTTACGCCGATCCCAGCCGCGTATCGCGCCCGCTGCCAGCGAGAGTTCAGGTTGGGCAACGATGCGTTTCGGGTCGAAAAACTGGATGACGCCGAGGCCGTCGCAAGTCGGACAGGCACCCATCGGGTTGTTGAACGAGAAGATTCGTGGTTCTAACTCCTGCAATGAATACGAGCACACCGGGCAGGCAAATTTGGCCGAGAACAGGTGTTCTTTCTGCGTATCCATCTCGTAAGCGATGGCGCGGCCATCAGCATGGCGCAACGCTGTTTCAAAGGATTCGGCGAGGCGCTGGCGCATGTCATCACGCACCTTGAGTCGGTCAACAACTACATCAACAGTATGTTTTTGCGTTTTGGCCAGTTTGGGTAGGGCGTCGATTTCGTGGATATTGCCGTCAACACGCAGGCGCACGAAACCTTGCGCACGCAGTTCGGCAAAGAGTTCGAGTTGCTCTCCCTTGCGGTTGGCAACCACCGGTGCGAGGATCATCAGCTTCGTTTCAGCCGGTAGTTGCAGTACGTGGTCGACCATCTGCGAGACCGTCTGCGAGTCAAGCGCCACCTGATGCTCCGGGCAGTACGGCGTGCCCGCGCGGGCAAACAGCAGGCGCAAGTAATCGTGAATTTCGGTGACCGTTCCGACCGTTGAGCGCGGGTTGTGGCTGGTTGCTTTTTGCTCGATGGAGATGGCCGGCGACAGCCCTTCGATCAGGTCGACGTCGGGCTTGTCCATGCGCTGCAGAAATTGGCGGGCGTAGGCCGAGAGCGATTCGACATAGCGTCGCTGCCCTTCGGCGTAGAGGGTGTCGAAAGCGAGCGACGACTTGCCGGAACCCGAAAGGCCGGTGATCACGATCAGGCGGTCTCGTGGCAAATCAAGATTGATATTCTTCAGGTTGTGTGTGCGTGCGCCGCGAATCCGGATTTCATCCATGTTTGTAGATTCAGAGTTCACTGCAAAGGCGAGAAGACATGTAGGTGCCGCAAAGAAAGCGTACCCCGTCTTTCGCCATACTCGCTGTGTCCGCTGTGGTTGTCCTGTCTTCTAATGGGGGGAGATGCTAAAAGCAAACCTGTTAATATACGCAAATGCGCAGGCTAATACGACCGCGCAAACCAATCCTTGTTCCGCTTTCTCCTGGTTTTTCGGTGTTCTCCTTATGCTATCGCCAACCAATGACTCGATGACTTCATCAGAGCGTCGTGCCGGAGCGGGACTTGCGTCCATCTTTGCTCTGCGCATGCTCGGGCTGTTTTTGATCCTGCCGGTATTTTCGGTTGCGGCGCAAAAATTGCCTGGGGCGGATAATTTTACGCTGGTAGGCATCGCGATGGGCGCTTATGGCCTGACACAGGCAATTTTCCAGATTCCATTTGGTAT
>JBBRDR010000107.1:0-10804 GCA_038203745.1 Burkholderiales bacterium
CTCCGGAGTCAAGGCGGTAATGCAGTCAATTTAAGCTGCACATTTGACTTCGCTCGCAGTTGGACGGCGCTGCCTGGTTTTTGAGTTTTCTGTTGCTTCTGCATTTTCTTCTGCGGTGGAGGAATCCCCTGTGGAGATTAACGGAACAGGGTTGCCCTCCACACGCGCACGAAAATTTATCCACAATCATCGCGCCGCCAACGATGGCATTTTGATACACGGCATCAGGTGTTTCATTCTCCAAGGATTGATGCGGACGCTCGCCGTTGTAGAAAGCGAAGTCGTCAGCCAAGCCGAGCATCAACTCGCCTATTGAGGCGTAGCCCTTCAGGTACCCACCTGCGGCAGTCAAAACGATAAATCACTCCGGCAAACAGATCGCGCGTCGCCCAATCGCACTGAGTGTCTTGGAGATCAAAACAACGACGACCAGACTGACAATAATGAGCAAAGCAGCGGCAATCCAGAGGAAAGCGTCTTGGCCAGATCGTTTCGCCATTACGAATGACGCAATAGCCATTGCCGCCAGCGGGAACGAATAAGCCCAGGCCGAGATGAAAAATCCGCCACGAACAAAGCGCAGCACATTGCTGCCCAATAACAAGGTTAAGAAAAGTGCAGTGTAATAGAGGATGCGACCAAAACCATCGAGTTGCGGCACTAGCGCACCATAAGCAATAAACCCGACGGCCGGAGGCGCTAGCAGAATGAACAGAGTGGGCAGCAAGCGTGCGGGAATCGGCTCATGAAAGAAAATGCGATAAAACACAATCGTCATCAGCACTATCCAGAACACCAGGCCGATGCTGAAAAAAAACCATGAAAGCTCTAGTGGCGCGAACAGGACACCGCAGATTGGCACAAAGAGATTACCAACTACCGGGATGAACCAGGCCGGGTTGGCATGCTTGATGTCGTAGTGAGTGTGATGCATCCAGCTACTGAGAATGGCAAAGGTAAACGCCAGATGAGCTGTGGAGCCTATTGCCCATAGACCGAGCGAGACCGTCGGAATGGTTCCCTGCCAGATAATACCGAGTAGTAGCAGGCAGATCGAAATGGTCGGGAAAAAATTAACGCGTACCGGGTGTTTCCACTCAGCCACAACAGCACCGGGGAAACGCAGGGTTTTTATACCGTAAAGGACTAACAGGGCAAGGAACAACAGGCTCGATATTCCGGCGATACCTTGCCAGATGAGAGCCGGAGCGCCGAGTTCCAGGTGTGCTTTTTGCCAAGCAATGCCCACGCCGGTAAGCCCCATGACCGTTGAAAAAATCGACACCGGCAGGTGCGCCAAGCGTTCTTCACAGCCCGCTTCAACGAGATTACTCATTGGTTCTCCATTTATTACCAATTGTTGAATCAATCCTGAGCTGGTTCAGAAGTCCCAGGATTGATCGTCTTTCCGATCAACTGAGGATTTCTTCCAAGGTAATGTAGTCGCCGACATGACCCGCCATCTTCTCCGCATCAGTCTGGACCGGGAGCGTTTTCTTGCCCGGCCTCCAGCCAGCTGGACATACTTCCCCTGTTTTTGTAGCGTGTTGCCAGGCTTCCACTTGCCTCAGAAACTCATTGACGTTTCGTCCAACCGAATCCGCCTGGACTTCCTGAGCCACGCAGATCCCATCCGGGTTGAAGAGAAATCTACCCCGGAGCGCCACGCCTTCTTCTTCGACGAGAACGCCGAAAGCCCGGCTGACTTCCTGATTCGAGTCGGCACCCATCATCAATTTCAACCCTTTTAGGATGCTTTCTGTTTCGGCAAATATCTTGTGCGAGAACTTGGAGTCCACCGATACCGCCAGGATTTCCACCCCGAGTCTCTGGAACTCGTCGTACTTCGCATTCATTGCCGCGATTTCCGTCGGGCATACAAAAGTAAAGTCCGCCGGATAGAAACAGATCACCGCCCATTTGCCTTTGTAATCGATGCTTGAAACTGTCGTGAAATGACCGCTTTTAGCGTCATAGGCATCCATCGAAAATTCCGGCATTTCTCTGCGTACCATCGTCGAGCTCATCGTTTCAATCTCCTTATTTGGTTGGTCACTCACATTTGCATTCGATAAAACCTTTTTCCGTGGTTTCAAACCGGAATCACATCCCATATCAAGTACCTCCTCTTGAAGAAAACTTGTTGCCGAACATTTGCCGGGCAAGACTTCAATCCTGAGAACAGCCGGCGCTGAGAGCCTTCCCAGGCTACTGCCCGCCTAGATTTCCGTCCGATAAATAAGCTATTTCTAATATAGTATCACTGTTTTAGTAAGTAGCATATGCTACTTTAAGGATTGTTTCCAGGCCAAGCTGTTACGCCGTGAGTGCGCCAAAAACGCTGACGGCTTGGTCAAAACAATGGACACGGTCCAGAAAGCTGAAGCACGCGATGTTTGATAGAACCGTCCAAATTACGTTGCTGGTCGACAATGAAAGCCCATCCGACCTGAGCGTCGAACACGGCTTTTCTGCCTAGATCGAGACCGGAGATCTACGAATCCTTTTCGACACAGGGAAGGGACTGGCACTTGACAAGAACGCCCACCACCTGGGGATCCATTTGAGTCTGGCGACTGCATTGCTTGCTCAGCCATGGACACTACGACCATACCGGCGGCGTTCCCGGTTTTCTGGCGCTCAATGCCAGCGCACGCGTACTGTTTGGACGTGGCCTTGGCGTTCATCGATTCAGTTGCCACCCCAATCAACCCATACGCACCATCGGCATCGGCGAAACCGTTTCTCTTGCCTTGAGTACGCTAGCGGCGGACCGCTGGCTCGAAATTTTCGCACCCTGCTATCTGGCGCCATCGGTCGGTATCACTGGCCCCATTCCGAGACTAAGCACCTTTGAAGATACCGGGGAGCCGTTTTTCCTGGATCAGGAGCAAGCACATCCTGACGGGATTGTCGATGAACTGGCGATGTGGTTCGAGACCCGGCAAGGCCTCGTCATCCTGACTGGCTGCTGCCATAGCGGGCTGGTCAACACCATCAATCATGTCCGCACGGCTTCGGGAATAAAACGTGTCCCCGCGATTGTCGGTGGATTGCATTTGCTGAATGCCTCGTCGGATCGACTTGAGCAAACGGTGCGCTTCATCGCCGACTGCGCCCCGGACTATCTAATACCCTGTCATTGCACGGGACAGCACGTTGTGGAGCAACTACGGGAAGTTTTCGGCCCAGAAGTGTTGCGACAGGGTCAAGCCGGACAACGATACGAGTTCGGACGACACGTTCCTTGTCAATCATATTGCCGAAGGTCTGACGTGAAACGCCAATTCTGGGCGCGGCATCAAGCTGATAAAGGCCTTCGAGGTCGGCCAGACGGATCGCCTCGATCTCTTCGAGTTCCAATGCGATTTCTTCGAGAAAGCGCATTGGAATACCCTACGGCTTGATGTATTTGGCGCTTATTATCGCCGGATACCTTGCGGCAGCTCGTGGGTCGAGCCATCTGTTTTGCTCTGCTGAATCAAGCGGGTGACTAGGTGCGACCCGGCTTGTGGCGCAAGATGCCTGAAAAATCACTGAGCGGCATAGTGCCTAGAGTATTGCCATTGAGAGCGCGTACCGACACCGTCTGCTCGGATTTTTCGCGATCGCCAACGACCACAAGATACGGAATGCGGGCCAGCGTGTGCTCGCGGATCTTGTAGCCGACCTTTTCATTGCGTAAATCCGTGATCGCCCGAAAGCCCTCCTTTTGCAAAGCGCATGCCACCTCGCGCGCATAGTCGGCCTGTGCATCGGTAATGCTGAAGACAGCAACTTGTACCGGCGCCAGCCAGACCGGAAATGCGCCCGCGTAGTGCTCGATAAGAATGCCGAGAAAGCGTTCAAGCGATCCGAACAGCGCCCGGTGCAACATGACTGGACGAACCCGTTCACCGGCTTCATTGACGTACGTCGTGTCGAAACGTTCCGGCAGATTCAAATCAACCTGCAAGGTGCCGCACTGCCAGTCACGGCCGATGGCGTCGCGCAACACGAATTCCAGCTTAGGCCCGTAAAACGCGCCTTCTCCCGGATTGACCGTATAGGCGATCCCCATGTTGCCGAGCGCCGATGAGAGCGCGTCTTCCAGTTGATCCCAGACCTCGTCGCTGCCGATCCGGTTAACCGGTCGCGTGGAGAGCTTGATCGCCACGTCGTCAAACCCGAAATCCCGATAAATATCGAGGACCAGCTCGACCACGGTTTCACACTCCTGCTGCATCTGTGCTGGCGTGCAGAAGATGTGTGCGTCGTCCTGCGTAAAGTGACGTACGCGCATCAGCCCGTGCAGCGACCCGGACGGTTCGTAGCGATGGACCTTGCCGAATTCAGCCATGCGGATCGGTAGATCGCGGTAACTTTTTATTCCCTGCGCAAAGACGCTGAGCGAGCCGGGACAATTCATCGGCTTGAGCGCGAAGACCCGGCCATCCTCGGTCTCGGTGGTGAACATGTGGTCGCGATAATTAGCCCAGTGTCCCGACGTCTCCCACAGCGAACGGTCCATCACATCCGGGGTGTTGACCTCTTCGTAGCCCGCGTCCTGTTGCCGTTGGCGCATATAAGCGATGAGTTGAAGAAACAAGGTCCACCCCTTGCTGTGCCAGAAAATCGACCCCGGCGCGCATTCGTCAAAGTGGAACAGGTCAAGCTGAGTGCCCAGCTTGCGGTGGTCGCGCTTACCCGCTTCCTCCAGACGCGTCAGATAGTCCTTCAGGCTCTTTTCATTCGTCCAGCAGGTGCCATAAATCCGTTGCAACATGGCATTTCGGGCGTCGCCGCGCCAGTAGGCGCCGGCCAGTTTCATAAGCTTGAAGGCCTTGATTCTGCCGGTAGACGGCACATGCGGGCCACGGCAGAGGTCGACAAAGTCACCCTGACGGTAGAGCGAAATCACAGTATCGCCGGGTAAGTCGCGAATAATCTCGCACTTGTAAATTTCGCCGAATTCTTCAAACAGGCGGATCGCTTCCTCGCGCGGCATCTCGCTGCGTTGTAGCGGGATATCCTCGCTCACCAAGGCACTCATGCGTGCCTCGATTTGAGTCAAGTCTTCGGGCGTGAACGGGCGTTCAAAGGAAAAATCGTAATAGAAGCCATTCTCAACGTTCGGCCCGATCGTGACCTGCGCAGTGGGGTACAACTGCTTCACGGCCATGGCGAGCAGGTGAGCACAGGAATGCCGCATCAGTTCCAGCCCCTCTGCATCGCGCTCCGTAATCAGTGCCAGGCGTGCATCTTGCGCAATGATCGAAGAAAGATCGCAAAGCCGGTCATCAATACGGGCGGCCAGTGCACTACGCGCCAGTCCGGCTCCAATAGACTGTGCTACAGCCAATGCGGTGAGAGGTTCGATATAACTGCGTTGCGCCCCATCGGGCAGGGTAATGACAGGCATCTTTATTCCTCACTTTTCTTGTGCGCTGTAGGCATCAATGGCGGCAAGGGTTTCGACGAAATCTTTGTGTTTCCCGGCACACGCCAACACACGCAAACAGCAGGTTCTGCCGGTAATCGTAAACAGATCGGACATGATTCATTTCCCTTGGGGCATGATCAAAGACCATAATATTATGGCATATGCTATATATTTAACAGCGATTTGTGCGATAAATTATCACAATTTCCTTGTAATTGTAATTGGCGTATGCCAATATTAGCTCATTGCTTACGAAGAAAAAGGAGAAGAAAACAAATGCGATTGGCCTTCACAACCCTTGGCGAAAACCTTGACTCGCCGCTTGACCCAAGCTTCGGGCGCGCCCGGAATTTTCTTGTCTATGACCTTCAAACACAGGCCTTCGAAGTCATCAGCAACAAACAGAATCTGGATGCGGCCCAAGGTGCCGGAATCCAGTCGGCCCAAACCATCGCCAAAGCCGGGACCAACGCGCTCATCACCGGGCACTGTGGCCCAAAGGCATTCCGTGTGCTCGAAGCCGCCGGAATCAAGGTTTTTAACACCGATGCCGCGACCATAACCGAGGCTCTTGCACGCTATCGTGCCGGAACCTTGACCGAGGCGAATACAGCTAACGTTGAAGGGCATTGGGCGTGACCGATCTAAACATCAGCTTCAGCCCGATCGGGGTGATTCGCAGCGAGCATGTATCTGCGCAGCAGACCCCCATTCAACCGACCTATGCCAAAGGTTGCAAGGGTAGGGTGGAAATATTTCAAGCGTTCGCGGAAGGGCTGCGCGACCTGGATGGCTTTTCACACATCTATTTAATTTATCAATTTCACCAGGCAGAACCTGCGAAGCTGATCGTCAAGCCCTTTCTTCAAGACGTAGAGCGCGGGGTTTTCTCGACCAGAAGTCCTTTCCGCCCCAATGCAATCGGGCTCAGTGTGGTCGAGCTGGTGCGCTGTGAAGGGAATGTGCTTCATCTCGACGGCGTAGACATACTGGACGGGACACCCCTTCTCGATATAAAGCCCTACAGCCGGAAATTCGATTGTATCGAGACCTTCCGCAATGGCTGGCAAGATGAAGTTGATGAAGAAACGGCTTGCCGACGTGGACGTCGCGGTTATGACGGGGGCAATGCCTCATGATCCTGGCAGTGGCTTCCGGTAAGGGTGGTACCGGGAAAACCAGCATTTCAGTCAACCTGGCGCGAGTGCTTGGCTTCCCAGTGCAGCTTCTCGATTGCGATGTCGAAGAGCCGAATGCTCACCTGTTTTTGCGGGGCGCGCTGATTGGCGAAGAAGAAATCAATATTGCCGTCCCTGAAATCGACGCGACTGCCTGCAGCGCATGCGATGACTGCGTGAATTTTTGTCAGTTCAATGCGCTCGCTTCATTTTGTAGCACCCCGTTGGTTTTTCCTGAACTGTGCCATGGTTGTGGTGGATGTACGCTGGTCTGCCCGCGCGACGCCATCCGCGAAGTGGATTTCAGGATTGGGACGATCAAGACCTTCGTGGATCAGAACATCACCTTGAAAAGCGGCTGCCTGGATGTTGGTGTTTCGCTGGCGTCCGCGCTGGTTAACTCGGTGAAATCCTGTCTGGACAAAGGCGTTACCGCTATTCTTGATGCGCCGCCGGGCACCGCCTGCCCCGCCGTGGCAACGCTCCGGAATGTCGATTTTGTCGTGCTGGTCACCGATCCGACACCTTTTGGTTTACATGACTTGAAGCTGGCCGTCGATACGGTTCGCGAACTGCAACTTCCTTTTGGCGTGGTGATTAACCGGGTGGGCATTGGCGACGATCGGGTTACTCGCTTCTGTACGGAAGAAAATATTCCCGTGCTGCTTGAGATTCCGGATGACCGGCGGATTGCCGAAGCCTACTCGCGAGGCGAATTGATCGTTGAGATGCTGCCTGAATACCGAGCTTGCTTTGAGCGCCTATGGCAGGCCATTACACGTGAAGCCGCCAAGGGAGGCGCGCGATGAAAGAACTGATCGTCATCAGCGGCAAAGGCGGAACCGGCAAGACCAGCATCACGGCCTCGTTCGCCATGTTGGCGCACCGACCGGTGGTCGCCGATAGTGATGTTGATGCCTCGGATTTGCATCTGGTACTTTCCCCGAAAGTTCGTGAAAAACACATTTTCATGAGTGGTCACCAAGCGAAGATCATGGAGGAAGTGTGCTGTAACTGTGGTGTCTGCTTGCCGGTCTGTCGCTTCGGAGCGATCTTGCCACCATCGCCGGGCGATGGAAACGACACTTGCCGGATTGATCCAACGGCCTGCGAAGGGTGCGGGGCGTGTGTGCACGCTTGCCCCATGGACGTTATCGAATTCCCCGAGCGCCAGTGCGGCGAGTGGATGATCTCGGACACCGTCTGCGGCCCGATGGTGCACGCCCGTCTTGGTGTAGCGGTAGAGAATTCCGGCAAGTTGGTGACCACGGTTCGCCAACAAGCCCGGCGTATTGCCGAAGAAGGCGATCACCCGATCATTATTGTCGATGGCCCACCCGGCATCGGCTGCCCGGTGATCGCCTCAATCACCGGAGCCTCCCACGTCTTGATCGTCACCGAACCCAGCGTTTCCGGCGAGCATGACATGGAGCGCGTGCTCAATCTGACCCGGCATTTCGCCATTCCGACCTCCGTCTGCGTAAATAAGTGGGACATCAATGCTGAAATGAGTGAGCGCATTGAGGAACGAGCACGAGAGGCCGGTGCCCAGGTCGTCAGCAGAATTCGTTATGACCCCTCTGTCACGTGGGCACAGATTCAACAACGCACCGTGATCGAAACGGATAGTCCGTGTGCAGAAGATATTCGCCGGGTCTGGAAAGAACTTGCACTGCAATAGACCCACCTTCATCACTACCGAAACACGCACTGAGGAGCTGCATCATGAAATTTGCCATCCCGTTGGCGGAAGGAAAACTGGCCATTCATTTCGGTCATTGCGCCACCTTTGCCTTGATTGAAGTCGACGCCGCCGGAGAAATACGGATGAACCGGAATGACGTCGAGGCCCCGCCGCACCAACCCGGTCTTCTGCCGCCCTGGCTGGCAGAACGTGGCGTTAGCCACATCATCGCCGGCGGCATGGGAGCGCACGCCCAGACCCTGTTTGCCGACCATGGGATTGCCGTAATCGTCGGCGCTGCAGTTGAAACCCCCGAAAAACTGGTGACCGACTATCTCGCCGGAGCCCTTTCGCTCGGCGGGAATGCCTGCGACCACTAAATCCCTGAATACGAGACAAATGACATGGACAAAGCAATCATTCAAAGCCTGCATGCTCCACAAGCCGTCGGCCCTTACTCGCTGGCCGTTCAGGCCGGAAGTATGGTTTTCCTGTCGGGCCAGTTGGGCATCGACCCGGACAGCAACGAGTTACTTGATGGTTTCGATGCGCAAGCGCATCAGGTCTTCCGCAATCTTCAGGCCGTGTGCCTAGCGGCGGGCAGCGATCTGCACGAGATCGTCCGTCTCGGCGTTTTCTTGACCGACATGGCGAACTTCGCTCGGTTCAATCAGATCATGAGCAAGTATTTCTCGGTGCCGTACCCTGCACGCGCCGCCGTTCAAGTCGCGGGATTGCCCAAAGGCGGCGTTGTCGAGGCCGACGCTATTCTGGTCAAATCGCTGGAATGACATGTCCCCAGCCGTTCTGGCGATACCCGGACGTAGAAGGCATAGTCACGGAAACGGCACCCGTTCTTGCGGCGGCGATTTTTGTAATTTTTCAGCAAATAAGGAGTAATGAAATGTCGCGTTTTGATTTTGGAAAAACAACAGGCCGCACTATGGGTGGCATGGGTATGGGCCGCCAAAGAGCTTGTCTTCGAGATGGCACCGGTAATAGATTCGGCCGAGGTCCCGGAAACGGCGAATGCCGTCTCGACGGAACGGTCGGGCGACGAGGATTTTTTAGTTGGTTTCAGAACAACCGGCCGATCAATGCGGACAGCGATCAGTCGCCGATTTCGCGTTTGCAGTCGTCAATTGACGATCTGCAGAAACAGATCGCGGAGCTGAAGAGTAAGGCGTGATGAACAACCGGGAGCTGCGCAGCTAGCGGCTCCCGGTGCATCAACAACACCATGGAGTTGATTTGAAAAGTACGGACGATCCTGAAGCAAACGACGAACACACGTTTATCTCACAAGAATTACGCCCCGTACCCCGTCCAGGCAGCCACGCATCCTGCTTTGCCTGCGGCCACAGTCCCTCGCTGGGACTGCGTTTCTATTCCTCAGAAGACGGGGTCGCGGCAAGGCTGCAGGCCAACACGGAATGGCAGGGGTATGCGGGATTCATGCACGGTGGGATGATCGCAACACTGCTTGATAGCGCCATGACATACTGCCTTTTCCATCATCAGATCGAAGCCATGACGGCGGATCTTCGAATCCGTTATATCGAGCCCGTGCCGTGCACTAAGGCTATCGACGTCACCGCTCGCCTGACTGGACAGCGAAGACAAATCTACGAACTTTCCGCCGAGCTGTGCGTTGCCGGCCAGGTCAAGGCGCGTGCCACTGCACGATTCATGCGTCACGCCCACCCGGTGAAGCGAAGCGGGCCGGCCATACCCAATTCGGTTCCTATTCATTGCTTGGCCTAATGGAGAAAAGTCATGCTTTTGCTTAATCCTCGGCGTGTTTTTACGATGTTGGCTGTTGTTTCCTGTGGATTGCTGGTAGCTGGTCTGATTCTCGGCAAGTTTGCGCGTCTCGACCCTTGTTATCTATGCAACTTCCAGCGACTCTTGTACATCGTCGTTGCCCTGCTGTCCGTGTGCGCCGCTCTGTTCAATCGTTGGCCTCGTTTCTGGGGCATGCTAATCGGATTTGCCGCCCTCTGGGGAATGGCGTCGGCCATAGAGCAAAGCTGGATGCAGTACTTTCCGGATCAGGTCAATGAATGTGGCTTCAGCGATCCCACCTTCGTTGAAATCACCGTCAACTGGCTCGCAGTCAGATGGCCCGACATGTTCATGGTCACCGGATTCTGCACGGTGAGGGACTGGGTATTTCTCGGCCTATCGCTCGCCAACTGGTCTACGCTGTGCTTCCTGGGTCTGGCGGGAATCGCTTTCTGGCAAGTGGTTCGTCGCGCCTGATACGGCATCGTTGTTGCCGAACGGTTTCCGGGATCGGCTGATCGAACTTGTCACCGAGGAGCGTGATCTTGCCCAATGCTCTGATAGCCGCGTGGATAGTCGATCTCCATCGCATATTGCGAATTCAAGCTCGAATTGCGACAGGGGTAGGCGTCAGATTGAACAATACTTCATGGGGCGTTTTATAGCCTAAAGTTTTTCTCGGACGATGATTCAAGCGCGCCTCGATGCGTTTGATTTTTTTGGGAGAGAAGGCGC
>JBBRDR010000108.1:0-10788 GCA_038203745.1 Burkholderiales bacterium
TGGAGACTTGGCGCAGATATGGCAGCTCATGGATTTTGCCTCGGCTCAGTGGGCAGATCCGCAAACGGCCGTCGGATCAATCAAAAACTTGGTCGAGTATGACTGCAGTCAGCCGCGTCTCCGGACACTTTCCGGGACAGCCTATTCTGAACGGATGGCGGCCGGAAAAGTTGTGGCTAATGAACAGCTCTCCAACCCGCAATGGGAGAATATCGCCCCCGGTAGCTCGGCCGATAAAGTTCAACAGCTTGCCTGCGGGAAGAAGAAGTAGTCGCCTGCTGTAACGAACGGGTTAAGACGATCAGTCTTGACCTTATGGCGCCTGCCAATAACCCGGATGACTGATTCACCCCCTGAACCGGGGAAACGCCTTATTTTGCCGGCACCACAGGCCGACCCTCGCCACCCCAGGCGGCCATTCCCTGAGTGACGTTATAAACAGTTTTATATCCCGCCTGGTCGGACAAGTACTGCCCCGCCTTACCACTGCGATTGCCGCTACGGCAGATCAGGATGACCGGCTGGTCGGGCTTGGCGATGCTCTTCAGTTTGTCGACAAAAACCGGTGGGTTGGCCTGGCCTTGCTCATTAAAGAAGGTCAGCTGTTTACTCCCGCTAACCACCCCGCTGCCTTTCCACTCACCTTCGGTACGAATGTCGACCAGAGGCACGCCTTTTGCCATGAGCTTTGCCAGTTCGGCATTATCGATATTGATCACTTCGGCATGAGCTGCCAATGAAACAAAGGAAAGTGCAGCAAGGTATAAAAATCGTTTAAGCATAATTGCTCCGAAGTGTTAGCGACGGCAGTCTGCCGCCAGGTCCATGGAAGGCTCGTATATCCCGGTTTTCACATCCATGAAACCAAGCACCGAGTGAAACAAGTTGTCATGCGCAGCGGGTAAACTTGCGCGCTGGCGCAGGCAGCCCGTGTCCAGCGCGAAATCCTTCACGTAGGACGGCGAGAACCACATCACCATCGGCACCTCGGTTTGCACCTTGGGTGCAATCGAGTACGGCATGCCATGCAGGAAGAGTCCGTTCTCGCCAAGTGACTCACCGTGATCGGAAATGTAAATCATCGCGGTATCATATTTTGCATCCTGTTTTTTCAGGTAATCGATGGTCTGCGCCAGCATGTGGTCAGTGTAGAGCAATGCATTGTCGTAGGTGTTAACCACCGCCTCAGGCGAACACTTGGCAAGATCAGCCGTGTCGCAGGTCGGCTCGAAGCGGCGGAAGGCCGGCGGGTAGCGTTTGAAGTAGGCTGGGCCGTGGTTGCCCAGTTGGTGCAACACCAGCACCAGACTGCCCTGATTGTCCGCCAATACGCTATCGAGCCCGTGCAGCAGGATTTCGTCCAGGCAACGGTCCCCGTCGCACAGGGCCGGCACCGTGGAATTACCCAGCTTGTGCTCATCAACACCCGCACAAACACCCTTGCAGCCCGACTGATTGTCGCGCCAGATCACTTTCATACCGGCGCGATCAAGCACATTAAGCAGTGACTCGCTGTTGCGGATTTTGTCGTCATCGTAATTGCGCCGACCGTATATCGAGAACATGCAAGGTACTGAAACTTCCGTATTGGTTCCGCAACTCGTGACCTTGCTGAAATTGATGACGTCGAGCTTGGCCAGCTCTGGCGTGGTCTGGCGAGAATAACCCGACAACCCCCAGTTGGCGGCACGCGCCGTTTCTCCAACGACAATCACCAACAACGCCGGCTTCTTGCGCTGCTGCCAGCGATCACCCTTTACCGCATCGAGACCGATTTGCAAACGGGTACGGCGTGCTGAGCTGGCGTCCGCGCTCAGCACACGCGTTAGCGAATAGAGGTAGTTGGCCGGCGTAATGAGGTAGCGGATTTCCTTGTTGTTGCGCATGAGCGGTGCTACATCCTGAAAAATCAGCAACAGCGAACCGGCACCAACGATCAACGCCACAACAATGCTCGCCAGACGAGTCAATGCCGCAGAGCGCAATGCAACAGATCGAATGCGAATCCTGAAGAGCAGGAGAAGCGGCAAAATCGCGAAAGCCAGTAGATGCGGCAGCATACCGACACTAAACAATTCGCCCGCTTCCTTGACATCGGTACGCAATACGTTACGCAGCATCGACGGATCGAGAAACACCGTAAACGTGCTCATGTAATACGTCGAAAAAGCAGTGACCACAATCAGCAACCCGAGCAAGGGCTTTGCCGTCCAACGAGTGAGGACGAAACAGAGCAAAACGAAGTGGATTACCGTTAAAACCATAAACAAGCCGCCGGCATACAGCCAGCTTTCAGCTTGCGTGAAAGAACGCCCGGCGAGTGCGGCCGTCCAGAAAAGCCCGTTACAGGCCAGCGCGAAGAAGAGGCTGGCGAGCAGAGCCAGTGTTTCGACCCGCAGTACGGGACGCCATTGCCGAAGTGTTGCAGATAGACTTGTCATTTGCTGGAGGGCTCAAAACATCAGAGAGGTGAGAGTATAGCTTTTCGCTCTGATACTTTGAATCTTCAGAGTTGTAACAGGGAACAAGCATGCACCAAGGCACTCTAAGCCTCCGTCGTTCCGTCAAATGAAATTCGTTAGCCTGAGCAATTTTGTCCTAGAATCACTCTGTTATTTCCTACTGGAGACAAATCGATGAAAGCCTCATTACGCAACACCCTGTTAATCAGCGTCGCTACTGCCTGCTTCTCCATTCCAGCGCATGCCGCCGAGTTCATCAACATCCTTACCGGCGGCACCAGTGGTATTTACTACCCCCTAGGCGTCTCGCTTTCGCAGATTTACAGCAAAGCCATACCCGGATCCAAAACAGCAGTGCAAGCCACCAAAGCCAGCGTGGAAAACCTGAACCTGCTACAGGCCGGGCGGGGCGAAGCCGGCATCTCGCTGGGCGATTCGCTATCGGATGCCTGGAAAGGCAATGAAGAGGCGGGGTTCAAGGCACCTCTCAAAAAACTGCGCACGATTGCCGCGCTCTACCCCAACTACATCCACTTCGTCGCTGCTGCGGATTCGGGAATCAAGTCTCTGGCGGACATCAAGGGCAAACGGATTTCAGTCGGCGCACCCAAGTCGGGCACTGAACTCAATTCACGTGAAATTCTCAAAGCTGCCGGCATCAGTTACAAGGATTTCGCCAAGGTTGAATATCTCTCCTATGCCGAATCAGTTGAACTGATGAAGAACAGACAACTCGATGTCACTTTGCTTTCATCCGGTCTGGGGGTTGCCGCGCTGCGCGATCTCGCCACCTCGCAGAAAGTGGTTTTCCTGAGCATTCCTGCTGACATCGTAGCCAAGATCAACGATCCGGCCTTCCAGGTTGGCGTCATCCCGGCCAAAACGTACGAAGGGCAGGATACGGATGTTTCAACCGTATCGGTGCAGAACTATCTGGTCACGCATGACGGCGTCTCGAACGAAACCGTCTACACCATGACCAAATCGATGTTCGACAACCTTGATCAGATGATTGCCGCGCACGCGGCGGCCAAAGGAATCAAGAAGGAAAACGCAGCGAAAAACCCACCTGCACCGCTGCATCCGGGTGCCGAAAAATACTACCGTGAAGTGGGCCTGCTGAAATAAGCGCGTCAAGTACCGCCGCAAATCCGGTCTCCGCACTCGTGCGCTGACCGGATTTTTTCAATAGCGATCAATGAAAGAAACAGCATGAGCGAGGCAGCTATCGAACACCCCGATTCCGCCGACTTTGAGGAAAACGCACATCAGCGCCAACTCGCTGGATGGGCGGCGCGCATCGCGATGTTCGCCGCGCTGGCGTTTTCAGCCTACCAGATCGCTGTCGCCGCTTTCCATCCTTTTTCAAGCCTGATCATTCGTTCCTTGCACGTCAGCTTTCTTCTTCTGCTCATCTTCATACTCTACCCGGCACGCAGCAAAGGGCGTACGGTAAAGACGGTGCCATGGTTTGACGCGCTATTGGCCATCCTTGGCTTTGCGTTGGGTTTCTACCACATGATTTTCGAGGGAGACCTAATCGAGCGATCCGGCGACCCCAATACCGCCGATCTGGTTGTCGCCACGCTGGCTACCGTGCTTGTCTTCGAGGCGGCACGGCGCGTTATGGGCTGGGCGCTACCGCTGGTCTGCGGCTCATTTCTCGCTTACGGGTTTTTCGGCCAGTACCTGCCGCTCTCAATTGCCCACCGCGGTTTCGGCTTTGACCAGATCGTCAGCCAGCTTTATCTTGGTAGCGACGGTATTCTCGGCATTCCAACGCTGGTTTCAGCCACCTACATCTTCCTCTTCATCCTGTTCGGCGCTTTCCTTGAACACGCCGGCATGATCCGCCTGTTCAATGCACTGGCACTCGGACTCGTCGGCCATGCCAAAGGGGGGCCGGCCAAGGTAGCGGTCATCTCGTCGGGGCTAATGGGCACGATTTCCGGCTCGGGTGTGGCCAACGTATTGACGGTCGGCCAGTTCACCATCCCGCTGATGAAGCGCTTTGGATACACCTCCGTGTTTGCCGGTGCGGTCGAGGCAACGTCGTCGATGGGCGGCCAAATCATGCCACCGGTAATGGGTGCGGTAGCCTTCATCATGGCCGAAACGCTCAACGTACCTTATGCCGACATCGTCAAGGCCGCGATCATTCCGGCCTCGCTCTACTACTTGACGGCGTTCTGGATGGTGCACCTTGAAGCCGGCCGCCTCAACCTGCTCGGTGTACCCAAAGATCAATGCCCCGATCCCTGGCTCGCGCTCAAAGAGAACTGGCACCTGGCGCTACCCCTGGCCGTACTGGTCTACATGCTCTTTCATGGCTTTACCCCGATGTTCTCGGGCATGATGGGGCTGGCCTTGACGGCCATTCTCATTCTCGGCGCGGCACTCGCTGCCCGTATTTCCGGCACCGCCTTGCGCTATGTCTTCTGGTTTGCACTCGGGCTTGGCGCCGCATCATTCGGCCAATGGGGAATCCTTCCCGTGCTTGGCGTCATCGCCTTGCTGACGCTGGCTAACTTCATCATCAAAGGCAATCAGAAAACCCTGCACACCCTGAAGATGGCCCTGGTTGATGGCGCCAAACAGGCGCTGGCTGTGGGCATTGCCTGCGCCATTGTGGGTGTCATCATTGGCGTGCTGACGCTGACCGGCGCCGCATCTAACTTTGCCGGATTCATTCTGGAGATCGGCGAAAAAAGCCTCTTCCTTTCGCTCCTTCTGACCATGGTGGTCTGCCTTCTTTTGGGCATGGGCATCCCGACCATCCCCAATTACATCATCACCAGTTCGATTGCCGCCCCCGCCCTACTCAAACTCGGCGTACCGCTGATTGTCAGTCACATGTTCGTTTTCTACTTCGGCATCATGGCTGACCTGACGCCGCCGGTGGCGCTGGCTGCCTTTGCTGCCGCCTCGATCGCCAAGGCCCCGGCCATGAAGATTGGTTTCAAGGCCACGCAAATCGCCATTGCCGGTTTTGTCGTGCCCTTCATGGCCGTTTATGACCCGGCGCTGATGATGCAAGGCAACCCGACGACGTGGGCTGTCATCTACATCGTCTTCAAGGCGACGCTGGCCATTCTACTGTGGGGCAGCGCCGCCATCGGTTACCTGTGGGGCCCGCTCAACATGGTCGAACGCGGGGTAGCGGCCGCAGCCGCCTTTGCCTTGGTCGTCGCCCTGCCGGTGACCGACGACATCGGTTTTGCCACCGGGGTGGTGTTTGTTCTCTGGCACGGGCTGCGCACGCGGAAAACCTGATGAACCACGGAGATCACAGAGAGAAGAATTTTTTCGTGCTCTTCGTGGCTGGTCTCATTTTCCTCTAAACCGATAAAACGCAGTTGAAACCGCTATCAACACGGAGATCACAGAGCCACAGAGCACACAGAGGTAAAACGAGGCTCACCTTGCGGGTGATTGATCAATTTAAAGTAAGCTTTTGTCCCTCTTCAGAGAGGCTTCGCGCTGTCCTCTGTGTTTTTCTCCGTGTTCTCTGTGTTGAATGAGGTTTTTAGGCTAAATGAGTCTCTGCCTCGCCACTGGCGCCCTGATCGTCTCTCTCTCTGTCCAGTCCTTCACGCTGGCCTGGATGCATTCGGTTGAGAAAGTCCGCTGGGAGGAAGACTGGCAGATCGTGTCATCAACACAGGGGCCACAGCTCAAAATCGTTGAGGCGCGCATCAAAGGCAGCGGGGCTGGCATGGAGCCACCGCCCGATTCAGTACTGCGCGATGGCTGGTGGCACTACACGCCGCAAATCCAGCCCCTGAAACAAGTGATCCTGACGCATTCGCCTTACACCCAAGGCTACGAGTTGTGCTCAGACGGAACGTGCAAGCCGCTCGTTGATTTTTTGCCCGGGATTGCCGACACCGGAACTATTGTGCTTTCTCCTTGCCGGGAGTGAACTGGGTGCCGTGAACATACCCCTTTACAACCCTTTGTAACTCCCCTCACGCATAACGCCTTGACTGTTTTTTTTGCACCCACAGAAATAAGTCGCGCGCAGGCCGCATCGCCAACGCACAACCGGAGCGTAATGGGGGGCACTGGGCGAACGGCTGGCGTCAGGCGCAACGCCAGCCTTCTGAGGGAGGTAGCTACTTGTAGGCCGCGTCTACCACCGTCAATGCTGTCATGTTAACAATCCGGCGAACTGTTGCTGTGCTCGTCAATACATGCACAGGTCTTGCCGTACCAAGCAGGATCGGGCCAATGGTGATGCCATCGCCGCTGGTCATTTTAAGCAGACTGTAGGAAATATTGGCGGCATCAAGATTGGGCATGACCAGTACGTTGGCTTCACCGGTGAGCAGGGAGTCCGGCTCAAAGCGTTTTCTGATGCTTTCGGAAAGAGCGCAATCACCATGCATTTCGCCGTCGGATTCAACATCGGGCGCCTTGGCCTGGAATAGCGCTGCCGCTTCCGCCATCTTTCTCGCCGACGCCGTCGGCGCAGCGCCAAAGTTCGAGTGTGAAAGCATGGCCACTTTGGGCTTGATCCCAAAACGACGCACTACATCGGTCGCCATTAACGCGATTTCGGCCAGTTGTTGAGCGTCCGGATTTTCGTTAACGTGCGTATCGCAAATAAACAGGGCACGACCCGGCAGGATGATGTGATTCATCGTCGCCAGCGAACTACAGCCCTCCGCCTTGCCAATGATGTCTTCGATCTGCTGCAAATGATGTGCGAAACGCCCTGTGACCCCACATACCATTCCATCGGCGTACCCCAGTTTGACTAACATGGAGCCAATAATGGTGTTGTGCGTACGCAACAGTGATCTGGCGATTTCGATGGTGACCCCGCGCCGTTTCATGATCTGGTGGTAACTCGTCCAGCATTCCTTGTAGCGATCATCGCTATTCGGATCAACCACCTCCAAATCCTCGCCAATACGTAACTTTGAGCCGATCTTTTCCAGCTTTGCCGCAATCACATCAGGGCGACCTATCAGAATGGGGTAAGTCAGTTTTTCTTCCAGGATAATCTGTGCGGCGCGTAGCACCCGCTCGTCCTCACCGTCGGGGAAAACAATTTTGGTTGGTTTGCCTTGGCGGGCGGCGAAGAACATCGAACGCATGCCGACGCCGGTGCGATAAACGAACCCTTTGAGCTTCTCTCGATAAGCATCCATGTCGGCAATCGGCCGCTTGGCGACACCCGAATCCATCGCTGCTTGCGCCACCGCGGGGGCAATGATCAGGATCAGGCGCGGATCGAAGGGCTTGGGAATCAGGTAATCCGTGCCAAAGGAAAGCTCCTGGCCGGGGTAGGCCATAGCCACCTCGCCGCTCACGGCTTCCTGCGCCATCGCCGCAATGGCGTACACACAAGCCAGCTTCATCTCTTCGGTAATACGCGTTGCGCCAACATCCAGGGCGCCACGGAAAATGAAGGGGAAGCACAGCACGTTATTGACCTGGTTTGGATAATCCGAACGGCCGGTGGCCATGATGACGTCGGGACGCGCCGCGTGTGCTAATTCGGGCAGAATCTCCGGCGTCGGATTGGCCAGCGCAAACACGATCGGCTGCTGAGCCATTTTGGCCACCATCTCCGGCTTCAAGACGCCAGCGGCGGAAAGGCCGAGGAAAATGTCGGCACCGTCAATCGCATCAGTCAGCGTCCGCGCCGGCGTTTCACGGGCATAGTTAGCCTTGGTCGGCTCCATCTTGGCGTCACGGCCGACGAAGATCACGCCTTTCGAGTCGCAGACCAGAATGTTCTCGCGACGAATGCCCAGATCACACCACAAATTGAGACAGGAAATCGCCGCTGCTCCGGCACCGGAACACACCACTTTGACATCAGCAATATTCTTGCCGGTTACCTTGAGCGCATTGAGCATGGCCGCCGCCGAAATGATTGCCGTCCCGTGCTGATCGTCGTGAAAGACGGGAATCGACATACGCTCCTTGAGTTGGCTCTCGATGTAAAAGCACTCCGGCGCTTTGATGTCTTCCAGGTTGATGCCGCCGAGCGTCGGTTCCAGTGCGGCAATCATGTCAATCAGTTTGTCCGGGTCGTTTTCAGCAAGTTCGATGTCGAACACATCGATGCCGGCAAATTTCTTGAACAGGCAACCCTTGCCTTCCATCACCGGCTTGCCCGCTAATGGGCCAATATTGCCGAGGCCAAGAACCGCCGTGCCGTTGGTCACCACACCAACCAGATTGGCGCGTGAGGTATAGAGCGCCGCATTGTCAGGATTTTCGACGATGGCTTCACAGGCGAACGCCACGCCAGGCGAGTAGGCTAATGCCAGATCGTGCTGGTTGCTCAGCGCCTTGGTCGGTTGGACAGAAATTTTCCCTGGTGTCGGGTATTGATGATATTCCAGTGCTGCTTCGCGCAGATCTTTTTCCATGGTAACTCCCGTTGCAATGTTCTTCGAAGGTTCCTTTTTCTGCCTTTTCTTCAACCGTCCGGTTGCCGGCAAGCCCACACTGTAGTCGAGTCCCTTGATTTACACAAAACCCGAGATCCGTAGGCTCTCTGCCTGCTGCGGCTTACACACAATTGGGGTAAAATTAACCGGTTATTCCGACGTCCAGCCGCATCGTACAGCGACGGCGTGTTCTGTCCTTGAAAACACGCAGCGAGCGCCCGCTCTGACTGGCGGAACCGCAGTTTTGCACTTCTTTCTCAATCTCTTTTTTTATTTAGGAACACACCATGAGCACCCTGGCAGAACAGTTACAGAAAATGGAATCGCACAATTCGATTTTCGAAACCGCCGTGCGCCTGCTGCCGCTTCCGACCTGCGCAGCATTCGGCTCCGCTGCCGCGCCACAACCTGTGGCCTTCAATAACACCGACAGCGTGCTAAGTACCAAAGACAGCGCCGCCGTTGCCAAAAGCTTCCCGAACTCGGTACAGGCTTCCGGCAACATCGTGCTGGCCGCCGCCGGCGCCAACGCCAAAGCCGCCCAAGGCAAGCGCGTCGCCGTGCTGTTCTCGGGTGGCCCGGCTTCCGGTGGCCACAACGTGGTCTGCGGTATCAAGCGGGTACTCGGCAAGGGCAACACCCTGCTCGGCGTAAAGCCCGGCCCCAAGGGCTTGCTCAAGGGCAACCTGTTCGAGATCACCGACGCTGACGTCGACAGCATCATCAATACCGGCGGATTTGACTTCCTTGGCACTGACCGCACCAAGATCAAGACCGACGAGCAGTTCCAGCAAGTCAAGGATACCTGCATCAAACACAAGCTCGACGCCATTGTGATTATTGGCGGTGATGACTCCAACACCAATGCGGCTGTACTTGCCGAGTACCTGTTCAAAGGTGTCAAGGCGGATGGTTCCGGTGTACAGGTTATCGGCGTACCGAAGACCATCGACGGCGACTTGCAGATCGGCGAACTGCTGCCGATCTCCTTCGGCTTTGATACCGCCACCAAGATCTACAGCGAAATGGTTGGCAACATCCTGCAGGACACCCGTTCCTCGCTCAAGTACTGGCACTTCATCAAATTGATGGGCCGTTCCGCTTCGCACGTGACCATCGAAGTCGCACTGCAAGTCAAACCAGCCGTTACCATCATTTCAGAAGAAGTGGCCGAGAAGAAACAATCACTGGCCTCCATCGTTGAGCAGATTGCCCAGGCCGTTGTCCTGCGCGCGTCCAAGGGCATGACTCACGGCGTCGTGCTGATCCCCGAAGGCCTCATTGAGTTCATCCCCGAGATGAACGCCCTGCTCGCCGAACTCAACGATGCGCTGGCGCACAATGCCGATGCCTTTGCAGCACAAGCCGACGACGCCAAGGCCGGCTTCATCAAGGAAAAACTCTCTGCCGGCAACGCCGCGCTGTTCGCCTCACTGCCAGCCTACATCATCAAAATGCTGCTGGCCGACCGTGATTCGCACGGCAATCTGCAGGTATCACTGATTCCGACCGAACTGCTGCTGGTCGACATGGTCAAGGCCCGCGTCAAGCAACTCGATGCCAACGTACCGTTCGGCGCCCATTGCCACTTCTTCGGTTACGAAGGCCGTTGCGGCGCACCGACCCTGTTCGATGCGGCCTACACCTATAACCTCGGCCTGACCGCCGGCTCACTGATCCTTGACGGCCGTAGCGGTTACATGGCCACCATCACCGGCCTCACCGCCGGGGGGTCGCCGAAAGCCATCCCGCTGACCGGCCTGCTCAACATCGAGCGTCGCCACGGCCAGGATGAGTTTGTGATCGAAAAAGCATTGGTCAAAATGGAGTCGCCGGCCATGAAGTTCTTCGTTGCCCGTCGTGCCGAATGGTCTGCCGACGATCTCTTCGCGTCGTCCGGTCCGCGTCAGTTGTGG
>JBBRDR010000109.1:0-10763 GCA_038203745.1 Burkholderiales bacterium
ATTTGGCCCACACGGACAAATTGAGACGCAAAAGTGAAGAAAATTGATTTTTCATTGGATAAATCGCCGTTATTAGGCTCGGATGCGGGGGATTTCCCCACATCCGGTTCATGCCGGACGCACCTCTCCTGTCAGCGGTCGTCCCCACTTGTTGATATTGAGCATCGCCAGCATGGCAAAGGCTCGGTTGGCGTTCTTGGCCAGGCCGCGATAACGCACCTTGACAAAGCCCCAGAGGCGCTTGAGGGTGAGAAACGGGTGTTCGACCTTGGAACGGACGCTGGACTTGCGTCGGTTGGTGGCCTTGTCGGCCTCGGTCAGCGGGCTGTTTCTGTAGGCCCGTTTGTTGGTAAAGTCTTTCGCGTTCGGCGCAATGGTCTTGAGCCGCTCCCGTTGTGCCTTGCCCCGGTAGGCGCTATCGCCATAGAGTCGGTTTTCTCCACCATGCAGCAGATTTGGCACTTCATGGCTGTCATGGACATTGGCCGCGGTAACGCTCGCGCTATGAACCAGACCGGTCTTGCTGTCCGCACCAATGTGCAGCTTCATGCCGAAGTGCCAGTCATTACCTTTCTTGGTTTGGTGCATTTCCGGATCGCGGCTCTTCTCCTGATTCTTGGTCGAGGGCGGTGCCGCAATCAAGGTCGCATCAACGATCGTACCGCCCGAAAGCTTCATGCCATTGGCCAACAACAACTCGCCGACTTTGGCAAAGAGGGCAGATCCCAAGTCATGCACCTCGAGCAGGTGACGGAAGTTCATCAGTGTGGTGGCATCCGGTGCCCGTTCCCGTCCAAGGTCGATTCGGCAGAACTCCCGGAATACTGGAACATCGTACAGCGCATCCTCACAGGCTACATCGCTCAGATTGAACCAGTTGGCGATGCAGTACATCCGCAGCATCCGCTCAAGACCTACCGGCGGACGTCCATTACCCACCTTCGGGTAATGCGGTTCAATCAGCGCGCAGAACTCGGCCCACGGCATCAGCCCTTCCATTCGCGCCAGAAACTCTGCCTTGCGCGTCGACCGGTTGTGTTTCTCGAACCCCTTTGTTGCCGCCAGCGTCATCTGTTTCATCGTTATAACCCTTGTGATCAGAACTTTTTGTCAGACCATATGACAAAAGAATCGTTCACTGCTTTTGATACTTATTCGGCGTTTCCCTAGGCATTTTGTTTAAAAACAAACTTAACATCATCCGTTCATCGATGATCGGTGTCTCTGTTGGAATCATTCCCGGTGTCGGCGAAGACATCGCCGGCTGGTTGTCGTATTGGGCCGTAAAGAAAGCCAGCAAGACCCCGGAGAAATTCGGCAAAGGAGCCTACGAAGGCGTCGTTGCCGCAGAAGCCGGTAACAACGCCTGTATTGGCGGGTCGCTGATCCCGGTGCTGTCGCTGGCCGTGCCCGGCAGTGCGCCCGCGGCCGTTCTGCTGGCAGCACTCTGGCTGCACGGCTTGCGCCCCGGGCCGCTACTGATGAGCGAATCACCGGGCTTTGTGATTGATATCAGTGTTTATATGGCCATGAGCGCCATTGTCATGGTCTTTCTCGCGCTGCTGGTTTCCAAAGTCACCGTCAAGATTCTGACCGTGAAGAGCACGATTTTGATGCCCATCGTTTATGTCCTATGCACGGTTGGCGCGTTTGTCATCAGCAATACCATCTTCGACATCTATCTGGTCTTCATTTTTGGGCTGGTTGGTTTGTTGTTGCGTGAAATGTCCTATCCAGCGGCACCGTTCCTGCTCGGCATCATTCTCGGCC
Source organism: Burkholderiales bacterium (assembly GCA_038203745.1). Lineage (GTDB taxonomy): Bacteria > Pseudomonadota > Gammaproteobacteria > Burkholderiales > Rhodocyclaceae > Propionivibrio. The sequence continues at coordinate 1,771 of JBBRDR010000109.1, forward strand.
CGATGGCGGACAACAGTCTGCGCCGGGCCTTGATTCTGTCTTCAGGTGATCCGTCGCCATTTCTCACCCGCCCGATCAGCCTGATTTTCGCCACCGCCATCATCCTGATGGCGCTTTCTCAACTGAACGCATTCGGTTGGCTGAAAAAGTTGCTGTCGCATTCTGAACTTAAAGAATAGGTACTGACCCATGAAAGCTGTTCGCGTTGGACTGGTTGGCTGCGGTTTCGTATCCGAACTGCACATGCATGCTTACCAGCGTGTCTATGGCGTCACGGCCTCCGTTACGGCGGTGGTGGCACCGAGCGACCGTGTCGTCGAGTTTGCAAACAGGCACCATATTCCCAAGGCTTATCGTCACATCAAGGATCTGTTGAACGATCCCGACATTGACGTCATCGACATTTGTACACCGGCCGTGATGCATGCGCCCATGATCATCGACGCCATGGAATCGGGGCGGCACGTTATCTGCGAAAAGCCCTTTACCGGTTATTTCGGGCGACAGGGGGATCCCGCACCGATTGGGCAGAAGTTGTCAAAAGCCGTGATGTACGAGCGGGTGATGGAAGAGATGGTTGAAACGCGGCGAAGGATAGCCGCCAGCGGTCAGTTGTTCATGTATGCGGAGAACTGGATCTATGCCCCGGCCATCGCCAAGAGCGCCGAGATCCTGCGCAAAACGAAGGACAAAATTCTCTTCATGAAGGGCGAGGAGAGCCATAGCGGCTCCCACGCCGGGCATGCGGCACGCTGGGACATGTCCGGAGGCGGCGCGCTGATTCGTCAAGGGTGTCATCCTTTGTCTGCGGTGCTTTACCTGAAGCAGGTTGAAGCCAAGGCTCGCGGTGAAACCATTGGCATCGCTGATGTTACGGCAGATGTGGGCCATATGGGTAACCGGCTTTCGCCAGAAGACCATCAATACATTCTTTCCCATCCGGTCGATGTTGAAGACTGGGCCATGATGAACCTGAGTTTTACCGACGGCACCAAAAGCACGGTTTTCGCTGGCGACATGATACTTGGCGGAGTGCGCAACCTGGTTGAAACCTATACCACCGGGGGCGTTCTCAACGCCAACATGTGCCCCAATACCGGGATGGTCACCTACCTGACCGATGAAACGAAGCTGGCTGACGTCTATATCACGGAGAAAGTTGATCGCAAGACCGGCTGGCAGTTTGTTTGCCTGGAAGAGGCATGGACCCGTGGGTATATCCAGGAGATTCAGGATTTCATGGAATGCGTGGCGCATGGCCGGCAACCGTTAGCCGATGTGGATCTTGCTTTTGACACCATTCAAGCAACTTATGCAGCCTATTGGTCGGCGGAGGAAGGAAAGCGCATCAGTCTATAAAGACGCTTCCAAGCCATTCATAGCATTATTTTTTAATGAGACCCGATACACATGAGTAATTTTCCGAAACTCAGATTTGGCGTCATCGGCATCGACCACCGCCACATTTACGATCAGGTAAAAAGCCTGCTGGACATTGGCGCTGAATGCGCAGGCTACTGGACGCACGACGATGACGTCCGCACGCACGAAGGCTTTATCGAACGCTTTCCATTTATTCCGCGTGTCGCCGACCATCGCCAATTGCTTGAAGACCAGAGCATTCAGCTAATCACCAGCGCCGCCATACCGTGTGAACGCGCTGCCCTGGCCATCGAAGCCATGCGCTTCGGCAAGGACTTCATGGCCGACAAGCCGGGTGTCACCACCTTTGAACAACTGGCTGAGGTGCAGCGTGTTCAGCGCGAAACCGGCCGGATTTTCTCAGTCAACTTCACCGAACGCTTCGAAGTCCGGGCTGTGACCAAGGCCACCGAACTGGTGCGCAACGGTGCCATTGGCCGGGTGCTGCAAACCATCGGCCTGGGTCCGCATCGTTTGAATAAACACCTGCGCTCCGCATGGTTCTTTGATCCACAAACCTATGGTGGCATTCTCGTTGATATCGCTTCGCATCAAATTGACCAGTTCCTGCATTTCACCGGAAACGAAGACGCTCAGATCATAACCTCGCGTATCGGCAACCTCGGTCACCCTGATGACCCCGGCTTGCAGGATTTTGGCGAGATCCTGCTGGCGCAGGGTTCGGCCAGCGGCTATATCCGGGTTGACTGGTTCACGCCAGACGGCCTTGCCACCTGGGGTGACGGGCGTCTGACCATTCTCGGTACAGAAGGATATATTGAGCTGCGTAAATACATCGATATTTCCGGCCGCCCCGGCAAAGACCATCTGTTCCTGGTCAACCACGAAGGCAGTCGCTATTTCGACTGTTCGGCGGAGGCGCTCCCGTACTACACCCTCTTGCGACAGGATATTTTCGACCGGACAGAAACCGCGATGACCCACGCCCACTGTTTCAAAGTGTGTGAACTGGCACTCAAAGCCCAGGAACAAGCGCAAAGGATATGTTCATGACCGGGAATTCAAATACGATCGGCTTCGGCCTGGTCGGGGCCGGCATGATTGCTCATTACCATGCCAAGGCTATTGCCGCGCTCAGCGCAAGCCACAACATCCGGCTGGCCGGTGTGCTGGGCTTGACGAAGGATGAAGCAGCGAGTTTTGCTGAAAAATACCAGGTTCCATTCCATACCGATGACCCCAAAGCCTTCTTTGCCCGCACGGAAATACAGGTGGTATGTATTGTCACGCCCAGTGGCGCGCACCTGGAGCCTGCATTGCAAGCCATTGCCGCCGGTAAGCACCTGATTGTCGAAAAACCGCTTGAAATCACTGTTGAACGTGTCGACACGCTGCTTGATGCGGCCGACAAAGCCGGCGTGAAAGTCGCCGCCATTTTTCAGGCGCGATTTTCTGCAGGAGCACGCGCCGTCAAGGACGCCATTGACTCCGGTCGCTTTGGTCGTTTGGCGCTGTGCAGCGCCTACGTCAAATGGCACCGTAGTGCAGCGTATTACAGCGGCTGGAAGGGCACGCTGGCGATCGACGGCGGCGGCGCCGTGATGAATCAGGCCATCCATGCCGTCGATCTGCTGCAGTGGTTTGCCGGAATGCCCACCGAGGTCTTTGCCTGGAAAACCCGTCGTGTGCACCTGGGGATTGAAGCAGAAGACACGGCTTGTGCATCCCTGAAGTTTTCCAGCGGTGCCTTGGGCAGCCTTGAGGCGACAACGGCCGCCTATCCCGGATGGGAACGGCGTATTGAAATCTGCGGCGAGTTCGGCTCAGCCGCCATCGAAGATGATCGCATCGTACGCTGGGACTTCCGTGACTCCCGTGAAGAAGACGCCCAATTACTCGCGTCCTCGGCAAACCAATCCGCCGGATCAGGTGCCGGTGCGCCCGATCAAATCAGTTTCGAAGGACACCAGAAACAGATTGCAGACATGGTTCAGGCTTTGCGCGGCAATACCTCTTTGCTGATTGAAGGCAGGCAGGCCAGAAATACGGTGGCGCTGGTACGCGCCTTGTATGAATCCGCAGAATGCGGATTGCCCGTTAAATTACCAGTTTAGCAACTCTTGAGTTGTGCCCGCACGACGATCAACGTCTCCATGCTCGCCAAGACCGATTTACCCTCGGTTACGGTTCTGATCTGCACAGAAATTCATCCTTAAAACCTCATTTAACACAGAGGACACGAAGAAAAACACAGAAGATACGAAGGCTTGCGTGAAATGGGTCACTCACCCTCAGGGTGAGGATCGTTTTTCCTCTGTGTGCTCTGTGGCTCTGTGATCTCCGCACCCCAGGGGTATTTCCTGCGGGGCATGTTGAAAGCGGTTTCAACTGCGTTTTATAGGTTCATAACACCGGGCCGAGCATGGCGATGGTGTTGTTTAAAAGCCGGCGGGAAATCGGCCATTGGGCCACCATTTCTGCACTGATCTGACAGGATTTTTCCAGGTAAATCTCCTGACGCTGGCGCACATCGGAGGTCAATGCATGATCGTAGAACAGGATGTTGTTCTCGTAGTTCAGTTCAAAACTACGACGATCCATGTTGGCCGAACCGATCAGGGTAATCTCACCGTCGAGCGTTAATGACTTGGTATGCAACACCCCGCCCTGGTATTCAAAAACCCGGACTCCGGCTGCGAGAAGCCCGGCATAGTAGCTTCGGCTGGCCGCCCCAACAATCCAGGAATCATTTCGCGCGGGGAAGATAATTGTCGTCAGCACACCTCGCCGTGCACTCGCGCACAAGGCGGCCTGCATTGATTCGTCGGGCACGTAGTAGGGGGTTGTGATGAACAACTCGCGACGGGCGGTAAAAATCAACGTTTCAAAAACCTCCGGCATGGCTGAGTAACTTGCGGTCGGCCCGGTACCGATGACCTGTGCGGCAAATCCACTGGTTGCCTGCGGCAGGGGTTGGTGCAAATAGGTTGTAATGTCTTCATCAACCTGGGCCATCCAATCACTGGCGAACAGGTGTTGGTTCTGCCAGGCGATCGGGCCATCGAAACGGATCATTGCATCGACCCACGGGGCAAACTTTGCTTTGACGAGAAACTCCGGATCAGCGCAGTTCTGACTTCCACAATAGGTAATGTGACGATCAATGACCATTATTTTTCGATGATTGCGCAGGTCAATGCGGCCTTTAAGCATACGCAAAACCGGTCTGCCAATTGGCAGCGCCGTGGCCACATGGACACCGGCGTCATGCATGGCCTGCCAATGGGGTGAATTGATCATTGTGCGAGAACCGAGTCCGTCAGCCATTGCCCGGCAAGTGATTTTTCGCGCCGCAGCGCGCTTTAAGGCCTCTACGATCTTTAGGCCGTTGTTATCCGGCAGCCAGATGTAAAACATCAAATGCACATGCGCGGTTGCCGCATCGATGTCAGCAACCATGGCGTCGATGGTCGAGTTGGAATCCGGCATCAACCGCGCCTGATTGCCACCCACCGGTGAGAAACCATTAACCGAATGCCCGACCTGAAATAAATGAGTGTACTTCTCTGGCACATCGGCTTGTAACAGCGCGGCCTGTGCGCCCGGCGTGTCGGATAAGCCGGGCAAGAGCGCAAGAACGCTGCGCATCTTGAGTGCCCGGCGCTGGCCAATGCTGGTCTCCCCTAAAAGGACATAGGCAATGATCCCGATCACCGGCAGACTGGCTATGACGACCACCCAGGCAAATCGCGACGCCGGGTCGCGATGTGGGCGCAGGATGGCACGTGTCATGAAAGCAATATGGATCAACCATACGAACGACGACCACAACAAGACAAATATTTGATTCTCACCCATGCGATTTGACACCCGTTTGCGAGGTAATAAACCAGTTCATCTTCAAGACTGACGTCATGCAAGTCAACCCGAGGGTACAGCAGCCGCCGGGAATAATTCGTCCACGTCAGTCGCGTCGCTCCACGCTCAACCCGTCAGGATCGGGCTTGATGCTTAACTCGATTCGGTGACGACGGAACAGCACCGCCAGCAGCGCCAGCGTAAAGAGCAACCACAGCGGCAAAACTTCAATGGCGCTGGCGAAAGCGTGCTCTGCAGTACCGTCGCTGCGCAACGCGCGCAAGGCAAGGGCAAAGATCAGGCTGGCAAAGCCATAGCCCAGATTGAATACTAGGCCTTTGAAAGAAAGAATGGTGGCTCGCTGTGCCGAACTGGCACTAATATTCAGCGTATGCGAGACGAGGTAGCCTAGCGCCGTCATGGCGGCCGCCAGAGGGATGGCGAACAGCACGCCCCAGATCGGTATTTTGAGCGCCACACCGGTCAGGCCAAACAATGCAAGAACGGCAAGAATCATAAAATTACGCAGCAAGGAACCACTCAGGACCAGCTTTCTGGCTACCGGCGAGACCACCATCCCCAGCCCGGCCATAACAGCACCAATGAGACCAAAAAACGCTTCTGGCAGGTTGATCAGGCGGTAATACACACTGCCAAAGGTTAAGAACAAGCGAATAACGCTGTCAATCAGAACACCGCCGAAGATGACAAACATCGCTATCGGCGTACGCAGAATCCAGCCCCAGGCTTTGCTAATACCTTTCCAAGTATCTTTGTGAGCAAACGCTGTTGTTTTCCCGGCTTTAGGTTCATGCAAGCCGAGCGCCATCCATAGGACGAGCAGCGCACTGATCAGATTCAGTGCAATCGGAAAGCGCAACGTAAGGCCTTGATCGACGCGCACGGTACTGCCAAGAAAAGCCAGGAGACTGTTCATCAGTTGCGGGTCATAGACAGCAGCACCGATCAGCATGGCCAGTAGCAAGCCGAGTGACTGCCAGTGCATGACGGCCGCCAGAACATCGGGCCACTCGGCGGTGCGGGACTCCGCCTGGAGTGAATCGTAGGCCAGGGATTCATCTGCGCCGCTGGCCAAAGCTTCGGCAAAGCCGCTGAGCACCCGGTTGACCAGACAAAACAGCAGCAAGACCATTCCACCGTTGAGTGGCGCGACAAGGAGCACCACCATCTCCAGCACCATGCAGACACCCGCCGCGATGATCAGAGGGCGGCGTCCGACACGGTCGGCCAGCGCACCTGACGGCACTTCGGCGAGAACAATGACGATGGCCCAGACAAAATTGAGCAACGTGTATTCGGTCGCCGAAAGCCCCAGGTCAAGAAACAATACGGCCAATACCGGATAGTAAAAGCGCGCATTAAACAACACTCGAAACGCAATAAAACGTTTCCGGTTGTGATCGGCAAGGCTAGTGGCGGGCAGGATTGTCAAAGAAATCGGCCTTTACGGGTTGATCCTATAAAACGCACTTGAAACCGCTTTCAACATGCCCCGCAGGAAATACCTCTGGGGTGCGGAGATCACAGAGCCACAGAGCACACAGAGGTAAAACGAGGCCCACCTTGCGGGTGATTGATCAATTTCACGTAAGCCTTTGTCCCTCTTCAGGGAGGCTTCGCGCTGTCCTCTGTCCCCCAAGAGGATTTCCTTCGGGGCATGTTTTTCTCCGTGTTCTCTGTGTTGAATGAGGTTTTTAGGTTGATACAAATTGCGCTCCTCGGGTTACAGCATTTCGCAGCACCGGTGGCCCCGGGTCAGTAGCGAAGCACTTTGGCCAGAAAATTAACCAGCAGTGGGTTTTGCGGATTACCGAACAGATCACCAGACCGGCCCGCCTCCAGAACACCGCCATCGGCAATAAAGACGCACTGGTCGGACACTTCCCGGGCAAAGCCCATGTTGTGCGTGACGATAATCAGATTCCGGCCCTCAGCGCGTAGCTCCGCGATGAAGTCGAGAACTTCTGCCGTCATCTCCGGATCAAGGGCGGATGTGGGTTCGTCAAAAATAAGAAACCGCGGCTTGATGGCGATGGCGCGGACAATCGCCACCCGCTGCTGCTGACCGCCGGAAAGTTCAGCGGGGCGCTTGTCGGCGTGTGACGACAGCTGAAATCGTTCGAACAATTCGGCTACTGTTTCGTGGGCCTCAATCGCCGACAAACCGTGGACCTTGGTCAGTGGCAGAATCACATTTTCCCGGGCAGAAAGATGGGGGAACAGGTTGTAGGCCTGAAAAACCGTGCCAATACTGCGTCGATGCGAGAGCAGGAACTCTTCTGAAAAATCCAATCGTTGCTCATCAATGCTCAGGCTCCCCGAATCCGGTGTTTCAAGCCCGGCAATAATCCGCAGCAGGGTTGTTTTGCCACCGCCCGATGGCCCGATGATGGCAAGCGACTGAAATTTCGGAACATGTAGCGTGACGTCCCGTAGCGCCTGGTGATCGCCAAATCGCTTGCTAATATGACTAAATTCAAGCCGCAAAACGGAATCTCCTTTCCATGATGCGACTAAGCAGCGACACGGGAAGCGTCAGCAGCAAATAACCAACCGCCAAGGGGAGGTAGCTCTCCAGGGTGCTGTACGTAAAAGCGTTGACCTCTTGGGCGTTCAGGGTGAACTCAGAGACCGCAATGATCGACAACAGGGAAGAGTCCTTGATGATCGAAGCGAACTGGCCGGTAAGCGGTGGAACAAGCTGGCGTACAACCTGGGGGAAAATGATGTAGCGATAGGTCTGAACACGCGTCAAACCGATGGCACGTGCCGATTCCAATTGCGAATCACGAATACTTTCAATGCCTGACCGGATCATCTCGGCCAGATACGCGCCTGCAAACAAGGACAGCGCAAGCACCCCGACGAGATATCGATTCTCAAGACCAAAAGCATTAGCGACAACGTAAAACAGGATAAGGATCTGAACCAACAGCGGTGTGCCGCGAACTACTTCGACATAAAGCACAGCCGAGTAGCGCAGCGGAAGAAAGGCCGAGCGGCGTGCCAAAGCCGTCAGCACGCCGACGAACAGGCTGACCACCAAGGCCGCTGCGGAAATTGCCACGGTCATCAGCCATCCCTGTAAAAACTTTTGCCGGTACTGCCAGATGGCGTCCCAATTCCAGCCGTAGTGCAACTGGCTGAAGGCAAAGCTGAAAACAGCCGTGGTCAGCAAGGCAACAAGGCACCAGGAAACAATCTGGGCCGCCGGAGCCAGTGGAGATCCGGGGCGCTGGATGACAAAAAGATTCAAGAATTCTTTCCGCATTCCGGACTAGAGAAAAAATGGATATCCCAGGCGTTTGAATTCGACTTTCATATCTTTAAGGTAACGCTCACCCAGTTGCTCAAAGCCGCCCTTTTCACGGTATTCCTTGATGAATGTATTCACCTGGTTTTTGAGTTCATCGTTACCTTTACGGATACCCACCGCCCATGTTTCCTTTTGAAAGGGTTCCAGGACTGCGCGCGTCGTGGCGGTGTTGCGTTGCCAGTTCTGATAGGTCGACATCTGGTCGTAAATGAAGGCGTCGGCTTTGCCCTGAGAAACCTCCAAGACGGCGGCCGACTCCTTGTCCAGCACGAGCAATTCAGCGTTTTTCAGTCGATTGCTGGCATACAGATGCCCCGTCGTCCCCTTCTTGACTGCGATCTTGACGCCAACCCGATCAAGATCATCGATGGTCCTGGCCGTCGAATCCTTTTTCAAGAGAAGGCAGAGACCCGTT
>JBBRDR010000110.1:0-10612 GCA_038203745.1 Burkholderiales bacterium
ACCGGCGCTGAACCCCTTGCGCCAGGCTGATAATCGCTGGCAACGTACCGTGCGCTATGGCTGGGACAAGGGCGGCAGCAAGGGCGGGCGATAATCACCCGCCCTTGCTCACGTCTGCATCACCCCAGATCAACCGGCACGAACAACTTCGCATCGTCGCGCTGAATCAGCAAAGCCACCCGTTTTGATGCCTTGGCAACCAAGCCACGCAACTGTTCGACACTGTCAATGTTCTGACCATTTAGGGACAACACTACATCGCCGGGACGAATGCCTGCCTTGGCCGCTGCACCGCCAACATCCTCGACCAGCAACCCGCCCTTGCTGTCCAGTTGACGACGCTCTTCCTCGTTCAATGGTCGCAGTGCCAGACCAAGACGCCCTTGGTCAACGTCCTTGCTATCGGCACTAGCCACTTTAGCGTCCTTCATTGCGCCGACTTTCACCTCAATGTCGCGCGTACTGCCCTTACGCCAAACCTGAAGCTTGGCTGACCCGCCCGGCGCAATATCGGCTACCAAAGGCGGCAGTTCGTTTGATGAAGCAATCTCCTTTCCATTCAGCGACAAAATAACGTCGCCTGCTTCCAACCCTGCCTTGGCGGCCGGGCTATCGTTCTCCACCGAACTTACGAGTGCTCCCATCGGCTTTTTCAAGCCGAAAGAATCAGCCAGAGACTGATTGAGCGTCTGGATCGAAACACCCAGCCGTCCGCGCTGCACCTTACCGTGCTTGACGATCTGTTCCTCAACCTTCATCACGACCTCGATCGGGATAGCGAAAGAGACGCCCTGATAGCCGCCGGTTCGGCTGTATATCTGAGAATTAATGCCGATGACTTCACCCGCCATATTAAACAGCGGCCCGCCGGAGTTGCCAGGATTAACCGCCACATCGGTCTGAATGAAGGGCACGTAATTATCATCAGGCAAAGAACGCGATTTAGCTGAAACAATACCGGCGCTGGCGCTGTTTTCAAAACCGAAGGGGGAACCAATGGCCAGCACCCATTCACCTACACGTGTATTGGATGAGCTGCCCATTTTCAAAACAGGCAAATCCTTCGCCTCTATTTTCAACACCGCCACATCACTTGGCTTATCAACGCCTAGCACTTTGGCTTTGAACTCGCGTTTATCGGTCAGCTTGACCGTCACCTCGTCAGCGCCCTCGACCACATGGGCATTGGTCAGAATGGTGCCATCATTACTGATGATGAAGCCTGAACCCATACCATGAACAGGTGCTTCACCTTCTTGCTGTGGCGGGCCGAAGCGGCGGAAGAACTCAGAGAAGGGGTTATTCGGGTCAAGCGGCGGCATCCCTTGCATCGCCGTTTTTCTGGCCGAGCCAGAAACACTGATATTGACCACCGCCGCACCATTGCGCGCCACGATCTCGCTCATATCCGGCAGCGCAGATTGTGGGTTGACTGCTTGAGCAGACAATTCAGCAGAGGCACTCTGCTGCACGGCAGCATGTGCCGGCGAGAAATATTGGCCACTACCAAGTGAATATGCGCCCGATAACGACACCAAAACCGCAACGGCAATCACGCTTCGTTTCAGAGTATTTGATTCCACAATCGTCCTCCTGTATTCAGTACGCGCAAGCAAAATGCTTGACGATGAACAAAGCTTACAATCGTGAAACTTAAACCAAACTTAAAAACGTGCCGAAAGCAGAAATAGCCATTGCCGGACTGAACAGAATTAAGTCAGCGGAAAATTCACTCTTACGCATAAACCCCCGGCATCCGCTTTGCCGAGGCTGATTTTAGCGGCGTGTCGATGAGCGATGCTGCGCACAATCGACAAACCCAACCCGCTGCCCACGCTTTCATCGCTATCATTCTCTGCGTGACGGTAAAAGCGGTGAAACACTCTTTCCCGTTCGGCTTCTGGAATGCCCGGCCCGCTATCGGCTACTTCAAGCCATGCCACGTTTTTTTCGAGCCCGCAGGAAACATCAATACGCCCGCCGGCAGGGGTGTAGCGCAAGGCATTTTCAACAAGATTAGCCAGTAGGATGCGTAAGGCATCGGCATCACCTGATACCACTGCCGCTGCGTCGGTCTGCGTGACACCCAGATCGACGCACCTGGATTCGGCAAGGCGCTCATGTTCGACGACCGACTGTCCGACCAGTTCGACAAGGCTTTGCGCGGCGAATCGATATTCGGCGGCACCCGGCTCCTGTCGGGCCAGCGTCAGAAGTTGCTGAACGGCATGGGTGGTTCGTTGCAAGCCACTTTTGAGTTCGCCAAGTGCCGCGCTTTTTTCATTAGCCGACGTTGCCCGCTCAACGAGTTGCACCTGCAACTGGAGCGCGGTAAGCGGCGTGCGCAACTCGTGCGCCGCATCGGCGACAAAAGCGCGCTGGGCGTCCAGCGCCGCTTTGAGCCGTGCCAGCAGATCGTTAAGGGAGGAGACAAGCGGTTTAACTTCTTCCGGCGCGGCCGCTTCAAGCAGCGGATCGAGCGAATCAGGTGTGCGCGCCTGCAACGAGAGTGCCAGTCGGGCCAGCGGCTGCAAGCCTCGGCTGACGAGAATCCAGATGAGCAAGCCAAGCACGGGAAGCAGGGCAAAAAACGGGTTCAAGGTGTTCCAGGCCGCATTGGCCGCGAGTTGATGGCGTACGCGCATCGGCTGCGCCACAGCGATGGTCATGCCATGGTATTGGATGGCGAAAACCCGCCACTCGCCTTCGCGCGCATCCGCCGTCGAGTAGCCGAGCCGGGTGATTTCGGGCAAGGACTGGTGTGGCCGCGAAGAATAGGCGGTTAAACCGTTCCGATCCCAGACGCGGATCACATAATCCAGACTCTCGTCACTGGCCAGCGCCTCCGCGGAGCCCTGAAAAGTCTGGTCGCGCAGCGACAGGGCGATCTGCTGCAGCTGGTAGTCGAACAAGCTACCCGCTTCATTACGCGCCGCGCTGTAGGTTGCCCAACCGCCAAGCAGCATTACAACGCACATGGCACCGAGCAGAGCGACCAGCAGATTTTGTCGGATTGATTTCATGACAGTTCAGGCACCCGGTAGCCCACACCGCGAACATTGCGAATCCATTCGGCACCCAGTTTGCGGCGCAGGGAATGAATGTACACCTCAATTGTGTTGCTCTCGATTTCTTCATCCCAACCGTAGATGCGCTCCTCCAGCTGGGCGCGTGAAAGCGGCACGCCGGGCTGTTCAAGCAAGGCGTGCAACAGGGCGAATTCGCGGACGGAAAGATTGACCGGCGCACCGCTCAACATCACCTCATGCGTAGCCGGATTCAGCGACAACAGGCCATGCTCGATCACCGGTGAGGAACGCCCCGCCTGTCTCCGCATCAAGGCACGAATCCGCGCCGACAATTCATCAAGATCGAAAGGCTTGATCAGATAGTCATCGGCACCGGCATCCAACCCCTTGACGCGGTCGGCGACTGAATCGCGTGCCGTAATCACCAGCACCGGCAAAGCCACACCTTTTTTGCGCAGGCTGGCAAGCAATTCCAAGCCGCTTTTTCGCGGCAAACCAAGGTCGAGCAGAATCAACTCATAAACGCCGTTGGCAATCGCCAGTTCGGCGGCGGCACCATCGCGCACCCAATCTACCGAACAGCCATCCTGACGCAGGCCGCTCTGAACACTGGCACCGATCATCGGGTCATCCTCAACGAGCAACAAGCGCATTATTTCTCCTCGACCGATCATGCTGAAACGGCATGATCCGGTACGCATGGTATAGCGATTTTCTGCACATCGCCAAACGTCAGAGCCCTCATTGGCGTGTACTATCTGCCTTCGCCTATACAAGAGAAGTCATTTCAAAATGCAAAGAGACGTTGAAGAGAAACCCAAATTAGCTGTCGTGGCGGCCGTTCAGCTGCCAAACGTGAGCGACGTCGAGTTCGAAGCGTCCCTGACCGAGCTCCGCGAGCTCGCGAAAACGCTGGGGTTCGTTGTCGTAAGCACCTTCATACAAAAACGTTCCGGCTTCGATACAACGGCCTATCTGGGTGCTGGCAAGCGACAGGAGATACGCTGCTTCGTTGATGGCGAAGCCGGGCAGGCTGACTTGGACGAAGCAACACAGGTTGTGTCCCCTCACACGGGTCAGATCGACGTACTCTTTGTTGATCACGAAATATCACCGTCGCAGGCGCGCAATCTCGAAAAAGAGGTTGGCTGCGAGGTTATGGACCGCACCATGGTCATTCTTGAAATCTTCCATCGCAATGCGCGCTCCCGCGCCGCACGTGCACAGGTGGAAATCGCACGGCTCGGCTATATGGCACCGCGTTTGCGCGAGGCAGCGAAACTTGCCGGACCGCAAGGTCGACAGCGCAGCGGGCTTGGTGGTCGAGGAGCCGGCGAGTCGCACACCGAGATGGACCGACGCAAAATTCGGGACCGCATCGCCGAACTACAGAAGGAAATCGTTGCCATGGATGCCGAGCGCACAACGCAACGCGCGCGCCGGCTGGATCGCCAGGGGCTCGCTTGCGTAACCCTCGTCGGCTACACCAACGCCGGCAAGTCAACCTTGATGCGATCACTCACCGGTAGCGAGGTGCTGGTCGCCAACAAACTTTTCGCCACGCTCGACACCACGGTGCGCGCCCTGCACCCCGAGAGCGTGCCTCGCGTGCTGGTCAGTGACACGGTGGGTTTCATCAAGAACCTGCCGCACGGACTCGTCGCCTCGTTCAAATCAACTCTCGAAGAGGCGCTTGACGCATCGCTGCTGCTCCACGTGATCGATGCCAGCGATCCCGGCTTCGAACGCCAGCTTGAGGTCACCGATGTGGTACTTGAAGAGATCGGGGCCAAAGCCGTACCTCGATTCCGCATTTTCAACAAGATCGATCATGTCGGCGATGCAGCAGCCCAGGACGAACGTAAAACTGCGCTGCTCGCGCAGTACCCGGATTGTTTCGTAATGAGTGCACGCCGGCCGGATGATATTGCACAGCTACGTGAATCGATTATTGCGTTTTTCCGGCAGGATCTTGTCGAGGCGGAGCTTTTCCTTCCGTGGTCGGCACAGCAATTACGAAGGGAAATTTACGCGAATTGTGAAGTTCTGGAAGAACGTGCAGACGGCGAAGGGGCATTCTTCAAAGTACGCGGTGAAAACAGCGCTTTAATGAATCTGCGTAAACAGCTCGATCAGCCACAATGAATCACACGCAGCAGACGCGGCCTTCCCCCGCAATCGCTATGGGCATGAACCCATAGCGATGTTCCCGGATTACTGGAAGAATTCTTCCAGTCGCTCAAACACCTCATGTGCGGCCCCGTGACGACGCACAGCCAGCACGTCTTCGAGTTTCTCGACCTGCTTGACCATTTGATCAAGACGCTCGTCTTCATTGACCATCAGCCAGATGCGGCTGGTTTTACCATTACCCACCGGCATGCACAGAATGCCTTCAACGTTGTAGGCGCGACGCGAGAACATGCCGACCACATGCGACATGACGCCGGCGTGATTGTTAACGTTCAGTTCCAGCACCGTATGCGCCAGTGTGCGACTTTCATGCTTTGTAATGGAATTCATGTTCAGCCTCCAATCATGTCTTTGTTGGCGGCGCCGGGCGCGACCATGGGTAAAACCTGCTCATTCATGTCGATGCTGGCGTGGATCAGCATCGGGCCACGCGTCGCCAGCGCCTTGCTCAAAGCCGCCTGCGGATCGTTTTCCTTGTCCAGATCAAGCGTCTGCCAGCCGAACCCTTCGGCTACTTTGATGAAGTTTGGAACGCCCTTAAATTTTGATGAAAAAATTCGCTCGCCGTAGAACATGGTCTGTTGCTGGAAAACCAGGCCGAGCGAGGAATTATTCATCAACACGACTTTCACGTTAACATCTTCTTCCGCCGCTGAGGCAAACTCCTGCACGTTCATCAGGATGCTGCCATCACCCGAGAAACAGACGACGGTACGTTCCGGTTCAGCCAGTGCGGCGCCAATCGCCGCCGGCAGTCCGAAGCCCATCGTCCCGAGCCCGCCCGAAGTAAGCCATTGACGCGGACGGCGCAGCGGGTAGGCTTGCGCCACCCACATTTGATGCTGACCAACGTCGGTGGTGATCGTGGCTTCATCATCCAGACAATCGGCCACAGCACGAATCAGGCCGTACGGTGTACGCGGGTCGTCAATACCCGGCATGCGCAACGGATGCGCCGCCTTCAGTTCAGCCACGCGTGAGAGCCAATCCGTACGTAGAGCGGCATGGACCTGCGGTACAAGTTGTTCAAGCACCGCTTTCACATCACCTTGGATGCCCACGTGAGCCGTCTTGATTTTGTCGAGCTCTGACGGATCAATGTCAATGTGGATAATCTTGGCCTGCGGACAAAACGCGGCCACTTTGCCCGTCGCCCGGTCATCAAAACGGGCGCCGACGGCGATCAGCAGATCACATTCATCAAGCAAATAATTGGTATAGCGCGCGCCGTGCATGCCCAACATGCCCAGCGACAACGCATGATCGACCGGCATAGTCCCCAACGCCATAAGCGTCATCACGGTTGGCAAGCCGGCTTTTTCGGCAAAGGCGGTCGCCTCACTGGATGCGCCAGAGTGAACCACACCGCCGCCCAGATATAACATCGGGGTTTTCGACGCATTGATCATCGCCGCTGCGCGGGCAATCAGCTCGGAACTTGGCAAGGGTATGGATTCAGCCACACCCGGCTCGGGCCACTCGCTGACATCGACACGCTGATTCTGCACATCCTTGGGGATATCGACCAGCACCGGCCCCGGCCGCCCGGATACAGCCAGACGAAAGGCGCGTGGAATGACATCGAGCAACTCCTCAGCCGAACCGACGAGAAAGTTGTGCTTGGTGATCGGGATCGACAGACCGTAGGTATCGACCTCCTGAAACGCATCGGTGCCGATCATCGGCTTGGGCACCTGGCCGGTAATTGCGACCAGCGGAATCGAGTCAAGCTTGGCGTCGGCAATCGCCGTCACAAGGTTGGTGGCACCGGGGCCGGAAGAGGCCAGGCACACGGCTACCTCGCCAGTCGCCCGAGCCATGCCCTGCGCCATGAAACCGGCACCCTGCTCGTGTCGCGCGAGAACGTGCCGCAGCTGTGTTGACTGCGATAACGCATCGTAGAACGGCAGAATGGCGCCACCGGGGATGCCGGCCAGCGTTGTCACACCCTGTCGTTCCAGAAGGCGTACGACGATCTGCGCACCGGTCAGGGTTTCAGGTTTCTTCGTGCTCATCTCACTCTCCTTAAATAAACTGTTGGTGCCGGCTTCTCCGAACGGGGCCTCAAAATGAAAAACCCCCGCCCGGTTTGTGCCGGCGGGGGTTTTGGAATCTGTCGTTTTGAGTTTCGACTTACTTTCTTCCGGCCCTCGACGGTACGCGCTGTACTACGCTGACTACACGTACTACAGGTACAACACCGACAGCAATGACGAGCGCCGCTGTGGCCATCGCTAGCGCGATAAGCATTCCAAAAGCGTGGGCGTCAAATGAAGGCATGATCGTAAGGTCAAAACAAACGTGATTTGTGATTAGAAACGAGAATGAACAAAAAAACAACCCCTTACCGAACAGGCCTATTGCAACAGTCGCCCTAACAGACGCCCAAGGCCTTATCCACCACCTCGAACACGTCCCGGGACAGTCCTGGTTGTTGCCTGAGCGCTTCCAGCGCCAAACGTGCATGGCTTTGACGCTCAGGACTGAAGCGTTTCCAGCGATCAAAGCAGCGCGCCAGTCGCGAGGCCACTTGGGGGTTGATCGGATCAAGCGTGGCGATCTGATCAACAATGAAACGATAACCGCTACCATCTGCCGCGTGAAAATGACGGTGGTTGGCACCAAAGGTGCGCACCAGCGCGTAGACCTTGTTCGGATTCTTGATATCGAACGCCGCATGACGCATCAGGCTTTCTACCCGCGCCAGAGTGCCGGGCAGACGGCTGCTAGACTGCACCGACAGCCATTTATCGACCACCAGCGCTTCGTTCTTCCAGCGGGCGTAGAACGCCTCCAGCACAGCCTCGCCATCCGGACCGGGCGCATTAGCCAGCACGGACAAAGCGGCGAACTGGTCAGTCATATTGTCAGCACGTTCGAATTGCTGGCGTGCGAGCGCCCGGTATTCGGCAAAATCAAGTTCGTTCAAGTACGCCAGACAAAGGTTGCGCAGGCGACGGCGACCCGCTTCTGCGGTTTCCGGGCGGTACGATCCAGCAGGTGCAAGCTTGGCATAAAGGCCCGAAAATTCATCGGCCAGCCCCTTTGCCAAAGTGCCGGCAAGTGAGCTGCGAGCCAAATGCAGCGCCTCCGGATCTACTACCGCCATCTGTTCGGCCAGAGTCGCCTCACCGGGTAGCGTCAATACTTCAGCAATGAAAGCCGGATCGCCGTCACCGAGAAGAACCTTGCGCACGGTATCGACAACCGAGTTCGGCCAGTCGCACGCTTCGCCCTTGGATAAACGAGCGGCGGCCTTGAGAATCAGCTGTCCAAACAGGCGCTGGCCGGCCTCCCAACGATTGAATGGGTCACTGTCATGTGCCAGCAAGTGCGCCAGTTCAGCTTCGCTATAGTCATACGCCAGCACCACCGGCGCTGAGAAGTTGCGCAGTAACGAAGGCACCGGTTTAACCGGAATGTTCTCAAAAACAAAGCACTGTTCCGGCTCGGTGAGGTGCAGAATACGTGTCGTCAATTCATCGCCCAGATTCAAATCGCGACCTTCCGGCCCGACCAGACCCACCGCCACCGGAATCAGATAAGGCGTTTTTTCCGCCTGCCCCGGTGAGGACGCGCAGGTCTGAGCCAGCGTCAAGGTGTAGCGTTGGGCTGAAGCATCATACGCACCGTGAGCCGTCACTTTCGGCGTCCCGGCCTGCCGGTACCAGGTCATGAAGGGGATGAAATCGAAGCCGCTGGCATCGGCCATCGACGCAACGAAGTCGTCACACGTTACCGCCTGCCCGTCGTGGCGTTCAAAGTAGAGGTCCATGCCCCGCCGGAAGGCCTCCCTGCCGATCAGCGTCTGGATCATGCGCACGACTTCGGCCCCTTTTTCATACACCGTAGCGGTATAGAAATTATTGATTTCCAAATAGCTTTCAGGACGCACCGGATGCGCCATCGGGCCGGCATCCTCCGGAAACTGGGCGGCACGCAGGCCGCGCACTTCACGAATGCGCGCTGTTTCCCGGCTGTGCGTATCGGCACCGAATTCCTGATCGCGAAAAACGGTCAGCCCTTCTTTCAACGACAACTGGAACCAGTCGCGGCAGGTCACGCGATTTCCGGTCCAGTTGTGGAAGTATTCATGCGCCACCACGCGGTCAATATTCTCGAAATCAACGTCCGTCGCCACATCAGCGCGGGCCAGGACATACTTGGTGTTGAAGATATTGAGCCCCTTGTTCTCCATGGCGCCCATGTTGAAGTCGCCCACTGTGACGATCATGTAATGGTCCAGATCGCACTCAAGACCAAAGCGTTCTTCATCCCATTTCATTGATTTTTTAAGCGCCGCCATGGCGTGCGCACATTGATCGAGTTTGCCCGGTTCAACGTAGATGGCCAGTTGTACGTCCCGGCCGGACGTGGTGCGGTAGGTGTCGCGCAACACATCGAGCTTGCCGGCAACCATGGCAAACAGATAGCACGGCTTTTTGAAGGGATCGTCCCAAGTCGCAAAATGACGACCCTCCGGCTCGTCGCCGCTACCTACAGGATTACCGTTGGCCAAAAGAAAGGGGAATTCAGCCTTGTCGGCATGCAGCGTCACGGTGTAGCACGCCATCACATCCGGCCGGTCGGCAAACCACGTGATGCGGCGGAAACCCTGCGGCTCGCACTGGGTGAAGTAGCCATCGCGGCTGCGGTAAAGGCCGGAGAGTTGGGTGTTCTTGTCCGGCTGGATGCGCACCTGCGTTTCGAGCGTGAATTTTTCCGGCAGCGCTGTCAGCACCAACTGGCTATCACTGAGGCTGTAGTCCTCTGCCGAAAGCAGCGTTCCATCGAGACTGACCGATAGTGTTTCAAGTTCCTCGCCATCCAGGACCAGCGGGTGATCACCCGCTACGGCAGGATTTCGCTCGCAATTCAGAGTCGCCGTAACCCGCGCGCCATCCGCACGGATATCAATGTCCAGATGGACGGCATTCACCAGGAAAGGGGGTGGCGTATAGTCCTTGAGGTGGACAGGGGCGGGGGTCTCGTTATGCATAATTGATAAATTCCGGGTTACAGGTAGCCGCGATGATAGCGGAGAAGATGGAAAAGAAGCGAATCAGCAAATTCTCATGCAGAAATGTCGAACTTTTGGACTACGGCACTGACAAACAAGTGCTAATTAACATGAGCACGCCCGTTCAGGCGACACGTCTGAGGGTTTCTCCAATCAAATCAAAAAAGGAATCAACATGGCAGATGCAGTCACACTGGGCGGTAACCCAATACAGATCGATGGCTCTTTCCCGCAAAAAGGTGATACGGCGCCTACTTTATCGCTGGTCGCCAACGATCTGTCCGACGTTACGCTCAAAAACTACAGCGGCAAACGCAAAGTACTGAATATCTTCCCAAGCATCGATACACCGACCTGCGCCACCTCGGTA
>JBBRDR010000111.1:0-10445 GCA_038203745.1 Burkholderiales bacterium
GGCGTAAGTATTCGCCTCGCCCAGCCTGCGCGCCGCATCGTCAGCCTCGCACCGCATATCACCGAGACCTTGTTTGCGGCGGGCGCGGGGAAGCAAATCGTCGGCACAGTCGAATTCAGCGATTACCCGGAGGCCGCCAAAAAAATCACCCGGATCGGCGGCTACTCGCGACTCGATCTTGAAGTGATTGCAGCGCTCAAGCCCGATCTGGTAGTCGCTTGGGAAAGCGGCAATATCAAGGCGCAGGTCGAAAAGCTGCGTGCCATGGGATTTGCCGTCTACACGACCCAGCCCAATAGTCTTGAAGATATAGCCTCAACGCTCGAACGTCTCAGCCAACTGGCCGGCACGACTGACGTCGGGCGAAAAGCGGCCACCGGAATGCGCGAGCAACTCGAACGTCTGCGCAGTCGCTATGCCTCGCGGCCCAAGGTGCGCACCTTTTATCAGATCTGGAAACAACCGCTGATGACGGTGGGCGGGCAGCAGATCATCAGCAACGTCATCCGGCTGTGCGGTGGCGATAACGTGTTCGCCAACCTTGATCAGATGGCGGCCAGTGTAACCGTCGAATCGGTTATCGCGGCCAATCCCGAAGCCATTGTCGCCAGCGGCATGGGCGATTCGCGCCCCGAGTGGCTGGATGACTGGCGGCGTTGGGCCTCAATCACGGCGGTAGCGCGCGACAATCTGTTTTATATTCCACCCGATCTGGTGCAGCGCCATACACCCCGACTGCTCGAAGGTGCTGAACGACTGTGTCAGCAACTGGAAACAGCACGCAGCCGGAGGCCTCGTGGATAGGCGTTCTCCGGGCATATGCCATGAAGATGGCCGCCAATAGGCGATTGCAGGGCTGCCCGTTTGAAGATCGCCAGTCCACGCCAGTTGCAGGCCATCGGTTAAAGAAAGCCCGAGCCACGATGGACGTCGCGCACCAAACCGGCTATGCTTCGCACCCTCTTCGCGCTCGTAGCTCAGCTGGATAGAGTACTGCCCTCCGAAGGCAGGGGTCGCACGTTCGAATCGTGTCGAGCGCGCCAGTCACGCATGAAACTGGGCACTTCTTCTGAAGTGCCCAGTTTTATTTCTGTGATTGCATTTGCCAGCACTGCATAGCTTCCCTTCATGCTTGCCGTGTCGCCTGACACCACAATCTCATCGACCACCACCTGCAAGTAACGTTTGGCGAAAGCCTTGTCCTTGAGCTTGGCCTGAATTGCTTTGCTGAAGGCTTCAATGTGACTGGGCAGAATCCGATCTGCTGGCACCGCATGATGCCGACGCCCGCCCGTCAGTTTGATCAGCAACGAATCGTGCGCCGCTTTGAATTCCTGCGCTCTCCGCTGCGTCAACTCATCGAACGGCGTATTTTCTGCTTCCTATCGATTTCATGTCTTCGTTGCCCCCGTGTTACTTCGATGGGGGCGGAGAAAAGCCGAGTTCGGCCATCAAGAGACGGTGAAGGTTTCTCTCCATAGCCGTCGTTTGTCGACGACAACTACCTGGAACCGGCCAATTTGCAAGACGATATCTCCCGAAGTCTCTATATTCCAAGCAAGTAGCTGAATCTTCCTAATTGTGGCCATCCCACGCACAGCAAGTACTCTTGCAACCGCTAACACTAGATTTTTCGCACAACTCCTGCGTCTAGACTACCGTCTTCATCGCAAAATAACTTAACGAATTTTCGATCCTCGTTCAGCATGTGCTGGGCAACCACTTTGGTCACCAGAAAATCCACTAATTCGCCTACGGATACACCGGCCTCTTGACGGGTCGACTGGCGGAGCTTAAGTGCTTGCGCGACCAGTGATTGATGGATCTGGGCATGCTCCTGAAGGTGTTCGTACCCGTGATCCTGAAGAATTTCTTCTTCGTGCGCAAAGTGTTCCACAACATGAGCCAAGAGTGCATCGAATGCTTCTTCAAATTGAATGGGCTCTTCGATTCGTTTGACCATCTTGCCTAAAAGAATATTGCTCAGCCGGAACAGTTCTCGATGTTCATGATCGATCGCCTTTTGCCCACACGCAAAAGTCGCCTTCCACATCAAGCGGACAACCGATTGTTCGGCCGAGCTCAGGTCGTCAGAATCTTGTGGCTTGGCACTCAAGGAACACAGTTCTACAGCATTTCCCCCCTTGTTTTTCGCCCGGTACATGGCAAGGTCACCCAAGTGCAGCAAATCCCGCTCGGTATTGGCGTGATCAGGGTAAATCGCAATACCGATGCTTGCAGAGGCTTGTAACGAGAGTTGGTTCGGGGTAATCAATGGCAACATCAAGGCGGCGCAGATTTTCTCGGCTACGGCAAGCGAATCTTCGTCGGTTTGTATGTCAGGCAATAACACCAAAAACTCATCACCGCCAACGCGTGCCACGGTATCAGAGGCTCGAAGACAGCTCTCGATGCGCCGTGCCACCGCCTCCAGTACCCAATCGCCCGTTTCATGGCCGTGTTGGTCATTGATCGGTTTGAATTTATCCAAATCGATGAACATCAATGCCATGCGCGACTGTGCGCGCTTGGCACGTGCCAGCGTTTGACTTAAGCGGTCATTGAAAAGCCGGCGATTGGGCAAACGAGTTAATGGGTCGTAATACGCAAGTTTTTTTACCTCATCTTCCAATTGTTTGCGTTCGGTAATGTCGCGCAAGGTGCCTACATAGTGCGTAATACGTCCATCACTTGCTTTTATTGCGGTGATTGTGAGTCGTTCCGGGTAAATATCTCCGTTCTTACGCTGATGCCATACCTCGCCATGCCAGGTACCCGTGGTTTCAACCGTTTCCCACATGGCCGTGTAAAAACTCTCGTCATGGCGGTCTGATCTCAGTATTCGAGAAGTCTTGCCGATAGCCTCTTCAGCGCTATAGCCGGTGATTTGTGTAAACGCGGTATTGACACGTAACATCACCCGATCAGCATCGGTAACGATCATGCCATCTTGGGACTCAAAGGCAATGGCCGCGATACGCAAATCCAACTCGGCTCGCCTACGTTCGGAAATGTCGCGAGTCACCCCAAGCAGGCCGACGAACTCGCCCAGGCTATTCTGAATGCCGGTGACGCTGACCTCGGTCCAAACGGTGCCGCCTTGTTTGCACGGTTGTTCCAGTTCAGCACGGAAATCAACCACAGGCTGTTTGGCATGAATCGCCTGAATGGCGATACCCAAGCCTGCTGTGGCGATCTTCGCGCTATCGGGCGTTAGCGCTTGGTCAAGCGTTTGCTGCATCACTTCGGTCGCCGAATACCCCCTTAGGCGCTCAACCGAAGGACTCACGTAGGTGAAATGCCCTGATACATCCATGGTCCAAATCACATCGGAGGCGTTGTCAGCCAATAAGCGGTGACGCTCCTCGGAGAGGCGTAAAGCATCGCGCGCGCTTTGACTGGCCGAAAGAGCAAGTTGGAGTCGACGGTTGTTGCGCCAAATATAAAGAACAACAACGATCGCTATCCCCAGTAAAACCAGCAAAACATAAACACGTGTCCAATCAATTCCTTGTTGAACGACGATGGATACATGCTTGTTTGAAATCGCTTCGCGTTCCTGTGGGGTGATGGTCTTTACCCCTTTATCAAGAATTGACCGAAGCACTTCATCGCCCATGAGTACGCCAATGCGCAGTCGGTTTGTGTACTCGGGAATCTGACCAACAATTTTTAGATTGAAGAGACCCTCTTTCTTGATGGCATTGGCTGCCACGGTCAAGGAGCGTATGGTCAAGTCAGCTTTGCGCTCAGACACAAAAGCCATCGTCTCAGCTTCGCTCGCGGTAAGGACGACTTTCAAATTCGGGAAATTACGACGCACGCGCTCCTCGACCATGGTGCCACGTGGCAAAGCAATTGTTTCACCTTGAAGGCCCCTGGCGTCTGCGACAAAGCCGTGCTCTTCGCGAGCTATAATGACATTAGGGTCAAAGAAAATGGGGGAGGTGAAAATCAACCAGGTATCACGGTCAGGCGTCTGATTAAGAAAACTCATGATCTGGCAGCGCTTGGCTTTTGCCGCAGCCTGACTCTCGTCCCAGTCCTTGACGGGATAGAGTTCAATTCGCAATCCCACACGCTGCGCCACTAACTGCACAAGATCAGCTGCAATGCCCTCATGCTTCCCCTGCATATTGATGCGCTCGAACGGTGCCCAGTCGGGATCAACGCACATTTTTATCGCGCCGACTTTTTCGATGTACGCCTTTTCTTGTGGCGTGAAAGCGATGGGTGTTTCCGATGCGCTGACGATGTTTGCTGAACTGACCATCGTCATGACAATGAACGAGAAACCGACTCTCACCATCGAAATTAAAATAACGCTGAAGGTTTTTGGCATTTTTGAGTTTGAATCTGCTTAGGTATATAGACAGGCAAGCAAACGCTTCAAGGATACCATTGGTTATCGCCGACCAAATACTGACGAATTGCATTTCGCAACTGTCCGCATACGCTACGCAAACTCATCGCCGGTAAAAGCCAAGTCTCGGCGTAACGAAAGGCCGCTTTATATTTTTTAAAGAACTGAGCGAACGGCAGCTCCTGATTCTCACGGCCGTCGCCAAAGGCTCGATTTTTGCCGTTCATGAAACAACAATAACTAATTGCCAGTGCCCTTTTTCATTTCTGTGATCGCATTTGCCAGCACCGCATAGCTGCCCTTCATGGTTGCCGTGTCACCTGACACCACAATTTCATCGACCAGCACCTGCAAGTACCGTTTGGCGAAAGCCTTGTCCTTGAGCTTGGCTCGAATTGCTTTGCTGAAGGCTTCAATGTGACTGGGCAGAATCCGTTCTGCTGGCACCGCATGATGCCGACGCACACCCGCCAGTTCGATCAGCAACGAATCGTGCGCCGCTTTGAATTCATGCGCTCTCCGTTGCGTCAACTCATCGAACGGCGTATTTTCTGCTTCCTATCGATTCCATGTATTGCCGCAATCGGCCATAACCAGCCACTGACTTTTTTTCACCATAGCGGTCATTCAGGGGCTCGGTGAAACGAAACTCTCTGAATTTACTTAGCTGTCGCCAATTAAGGCGACAGAAACTTGCTCGTGACCCGCATGAGCCATCAATGTATTGTCGCCATATATAGCGACGAATGAGTAAGACCTGACGTTGGAGACGGACTATCAGTATGGCTTCACCGTACTGCTGGGCTTGTGTCCGGGCACCAAGATTACCGGTGGCAAGGTGATGAGCGGCAAGACTTAACGCTGCGCGAATCGTGCCGCCCAGGCCTTGCGTTTGGCCGCTGCCGCGGCCCTCGGCGCCTACTTCCGGCGAATGTGCGCGCGCATGGACAAACTCAAGGCGGTAACCGCCGCCGCCCATAAGCTCGCCCGCCTGATCTATACCATGCAGACCAAGGGCGAAGAATACACCGACCAAGGCCAGGATTATTACGAAGAGCGCTACCGCGAACGCGTACTCCGGCAACTCGCTCAACGCGCCGAAAAAATCGGCATGAAACTCGTTGCCTCCGAACAACTCGCTCAACGCGCCGAAAAAATCGGCATGAAACTCGTTGCCTCCGAACAACTCGCTTGAGTCCATCATTTAAAACCAATTACTTGGGTGGTGTTTCTTGAGCCCCCCCTGAACCCGGCTTCGTCGAGGTGGTGGCCTCATACATTTGCGGGGCGGAGCAATAGAGTAGTTTTATTCTGCCGTGGTGTCGCAAAGCGCCTGAATTCCGACTAAGATTTGCATAGGCGGCGTTTCGGGGGTTGGAGAAACAACAGCGTTGCTTATATAAAAATCATGGGGGCATTATGGCTCTTTACGAAATGCGCAAATTTGTCGCTCCGGAATTTATTTTTGGTGTCGGTTGTCGGCGGCGTGTTGGCTACTACGCGAAGAACATGATGGCGCGTCGGGTTCTGGTGGTTAGCGACCCCGGCGTCATTGCGGCCGGATGGCTCAAGGATGTACTGGCCGATCTCACCGAGATCGGGGTTGAGACGTTCGTCTTCAAGGATCTGTCCTCCAATCCCAAGGATCATGAGGTCATGGCAGGTGCGACGTTGTATGCACGCGAACGCTGCGACGTCATTGTGGCGGTCGGCGGGGGAAGCGCCATCGACTGCGCCAAGGCAATCGGTATCGTTCATGCGAACGGTTGTAATGTACTGAGGTTCGAAGGCGTCGATCAGGTCGATTTACCGGGGCCACCGCTGATCTGCATTCCGACGACTTCGGGTACGGCGGCTGACATTTCGCAATTCTGTATCATCGTGAATAGTGCTGAGCGCTACAAGATGGCGATCATAAGTAAGACGGTTGTTCCGGATGTGGCGCTCGTGGATCCGGAAATGACCTTGACCATGAACCCCTATCTGACGGCCTGCACCGGCCTTGATGCCTTGACGCACGCCATTGAGGCCTACGTCTCAACGGCCAGCTCGCCGATTGTCGATGTTCACGCACTGGCGGCCATCAAGCTGGTCTGGGAGAACCTTGAAACAGCAGTGTCATCACCGAACGATATGCCAGCCCGGGAAAACATGCTGCTGGGCAGTTTGCAGGCCGGCCTCGCGTTCTCAAATGCCAGCCTGGGCGCCGTCCACGCTCTTGCACACTCGCTTGGCGGCTATCTTGACTTGCCACACGGTGAGTGCAATGCCTTGCTGCTGGAGCATGTGGTGCGTTTCAACATTACGACCGCGCCTGATCGTTACCGGCAAATCGCCGAATCGATGGGCATTGATACCCGTGGAATGAGCGAGAGCGAACGAGCAAAGCGCATTATCGGAGGACTAAGCGATCTGCGCAGGCGGGTGGGCATTGTCGATGGACTCGCCGCACGTGGCGTTCGGTCGGCGGACATTCCGGATCTGGCCATTCACGCAATCAACGATGCCTGTCTTGTCACGAACCCGAGGCACGTTATTCAGTCCGATGTCAAGTCGATCTACGCCGATGCCATCTGATCCTGAGAGTTGGGACGAGCGCAAGGACCGGATTATCGGCTTGGGTGAACGCTCGTTCCGCAAAAGCTATTATCCTCAGTTGCGGCAAAATATTGATCGACTGGAACGTTTTCGCACCCTGCTGGACCGCACGTCCGACTTCGTGGTTCTTCTGGCGCTGCCCGAGGGCACGATCACGGATGCCAACGCGGCGCTTGGAAAGCTAGTTGGAGAACCCGCCGAGGCGCTGATCGGACGCTCGTTCGTCTCGCTCGGGCTGGGTGATGCAACAGAAGTGCTTGAAGTGTTGCACCAGGAAATGAACGGCCAGCATGATGACGCCGAGATTCCGGCGCATTCGGTCATTGCCGAGTTTCAATTGAATGGTGCGCTGATCTGGCTGGAACTTTCCTTCCGCATTGCCGTTCTTGACGACCGCTACTTTGGCGTCATGGTCGGTCGAGACATTTCCGAGCGCAAACGCAGCCATGAAATGGTCGCAGCACTGCTCGCTGAAAAGGAAGCACTGCTCGACAATGCATTGGTCGGTATTGCCATGGTACGTGATCGAATGATCGTCTCTACTAACCGGCGTTTTGAGGAGATTTTCGGTTATCCAGACGGTCGTATGATAGGCCAGTCAACGCGCCTCATCTACGGCTCGGACGAGACATTCACATCGTTCGGGAACGATGCCTACGACTCGTTGAACAGTGGTCTGAGTTTTACATCTTCCGTGGAATTGGTGCGTGTGGATGGCAGCACCTTCTGGGCAGAGCTGTCCGGGAGGCTTGTTGATGCGACGATGCCGCAGAGTAGCAGTATCTGGGTCGTTTCCGATATTTCGGAACGTAAGGCGGCTGAAGAAAAAGCCCGTTTTCTCGCCTATTTTGACGCGCTTACCCGATTGCCCAATCAGCTATTGCTTCAGGACCGGTTGCAACAGGCCATCGCCTTTTCGACTCGGGATGGAACGAAGGTTGCGCTGATGATTGTCGACCTCGATCGGTTCAAGAACATCAATGATGTTCTCGGGCATAACGTTGGTGATCGTCTTCTTGTCGAGGTTGCGGAGCGATTGAGCAAGAGTATGCGAAGTACCGATACAGTCAGTCGCCAGGGTGGCGATGAATTTACTCTTCTACTTACCGATCTTGCCGAACCGGATGCGATCAGTACCTTTCTCGAGGAACTGATGGTCAAGCTGAGCGAGCCGTTTCAAATCGACAAGAATGAATTAACGACCTCAATCTCGGTCGGCGTAGCCGTTTATCCGGAGGATGGTGCGGATTTTGAAACCCTGCTGAAAAAGGCCGATATGGCCATGTATCGCGCCAAAGAAGCCGGGCGAAATACCTATCGCTTTTTCAACGAAGACATGAACGACGATACCACCGAGCAGATCACCATGCATGCCGGTCTACGCCGAGCGCTTGCGCATGATCAGTTCGTGCTTTATTACCAGCCACAGATCGAGATTTCCAGCGGCACCTTGATCGGCGCAGAGGCTTTGATCCGCTGGCAGCATCCGGACCTTGGTTTGGTATCCCCCGCCCGTTTTATTCCAGTAGCAGAAGAAACTGGCCTGATCGTCGAGATCGGCGATTGGGTCTTGCGCGAGGCGTGTCGTGAAGCTGCGAGATGGAAAGAAGCCGGCATGCACGAGCCGGTCGTAGCCGTTAATCTATCAGCACTGCAATTCAAGCGTGGAGACATTGAACAGTCGGTGGTGCGAGCTCTCAACGAATCGGGCATCGATCCAGGCATGCTTGAGCTTGAACTGACCGAGTCGATCCTGATTCGCGATACCGATATCGTTCTCGCGACCGTCAAGCGGCTCAAGCTAATGGGAATCAAGCTGTCGATTGATGACTTTGGTACTGGGTATTCTAGTCTGTCCTACCTCAAGCGTTTTGAAGTCGACAAGCTCAAGATCGACCAGTCGTTCATCCGCGATCTAGCGACTGATTCGGAAGACGCTGCGATCGTTCGGGCCATCATCCAAATGGCGCGCAGTCTGGGTTTGCGGACCATCGCCGAAGGTGTCGAGGACAAGCGGGTGCTGGATCTTCTTCGCATCTATCATTGCGATGAAGCCCAAGGCTATTTCCATGGACGTCCGATGCCGGCGGGAGAATTCATGGCGTATTTGGCCCGGCAGCTTGCGAATTCGCCGATCGCATGAGTTCCCGTGGGCGATGCGTCAGCGCCCTCTGCCGTAGCCAAGGAATCCCCTCCTGATTCAGCCATTCCTTGGCGAACGTGGCATTGCGTAGCCCAATAACAGCTAAGCAAAGTTAGCATTCAATTTCAATAACCGAACGACTGCTTTCGCGTCACACAACGGGCAGGTTTGGGTTGATTTTTGCCGTTCATGAAACAACAATAACTAATTGACAGTGCCCAGATTTATTGTCTCTGGCGCTCCAAATTACAAAGCAAAACCCTCCGAGCAATCAGGGGGTTTTGTCTTTATGGCACCGTTGTTTGAGCCACTCGCTAAACGCCCAAACCCCTCGCGAGATCGAGACGTGGGCACAACAGAGCGCCCACCGTTATCAGATAATCAGGCACGCCACTTATTGGCCAATGCATGGTTACACCGGCTAGACCCTCCGCCAGCCCCGTTACATCGAAACCCAACGCTTCAAGCGAGTATCGCATTTTGGATGGGGTACAACAGGCGACGCCTTTAGAGCGGGTGCAAACCGTGCAACCAAAGCAGTGACCGGCCACCACGGCAACTGAGTCCCCGTTCTCCCATTCGATCATCATGTCACCCAGAATCTGGCGGGCATCTAAAAACTGCTGGATGAGATCGTCTTTTGAAGTGCCGGCAGTCAGAAATGTTTTCTGCGTGACCAGTACCGCATGCGTCCATTCGGGAAGTTGGGCCAAGGGCTGTTCTTCAAAGGGCGGGCAGGACCAAAACAATCCGAATTTTTCGCAAGACCGACAATAGTCCTGGATGCGCACGGGATCGTGATAACGCATCATGTCCGCCTTACTCACAATCACAGTCTGGGCGGCTTCAGTCATCGGTGGTTTGGTCACAACGAGTCAACTCCAAGTATTTTTGAGCTGAAAGAATACGCCTATCGCGACCGTTATGAGAATTACCCACAGAACACTATGGCAACCCTGTGGAGAACCTCTGGATAACTACGCTAGGTTACTAACGCAAAGGGAGTATTTCCATTTGCCTAATAATTAGACGCAAGGAGAGGCTCCGCCCGTTTTCGGCCAAGCCGGCTGTATCAATCGACACGGTTGTGCGACCTGCGATTGTTCGTTTTGCGTGGACTTTTGAAAGCAAATGAAACGAGCGCCCAAAAGCAGGCCGGTTGAATCAGATTACAATCGGCGTTTTAAGGCCGATGAGACTCTAGGCATGACTATCCGCACAGCCCTTGAATCCGATTTTGCCGCGATGTGGCCAATCTTTCAGAACGTTGTGGCGCCAGGAACGACCTATGTCTTTGCTCCAGATACTCGCTATCAAGATGCTTTTGCCTATTGGTTTGCG
>JBBRDR010000112.1:0-10436 GCA_038203745.1 Burkholderiales bacterium
CAACGACATAGCCAACCCGGATGCCATTCTGGTGCGCTCACAGGTGATGCATGAGATGCCCATCGCGGATAGCGTTCTGGCGATTGGCCGCGCCGGCGCGGGCACCAACAATATCCCGGTCAAGGCGATGAGCGAATGCGGCGTGGTGGTCTTCAACGCGCCGGGCGCCAATGCCAACTCTGTCAAGGAGCTGGTGATCGCCGGCATGCTTATAGGTACGCGGAACATTGCCCCGGCGATGGCCTTTGTTGCCGGACTACAGGGCGACAACGAATCGTTGCACAAGCAGGTTGAAGCCGGTAAAAAACACTACGTCGGCCACGAACTGCGCGGTAGCACACTGGGCATCATCGGCCTGGGCGCCATCGGCTCGCAGCTTGCGGAATCCGCTATCCAGCTCGGCATGAATGTTGTCGGCTTCGACCCCGAAATAACCGTGGAAGCCGCCTGGCGCCTGCCTTCGCAGGTCAAGAAGGCTGCCAGCATCGACGACCTCGTCAAACGCGCCGACTTCATCAGCCTGCATGTACCGCTACTGCCAGCGACCAAGGATCTGATCAACGCCGAGCGCATCAAGCTCATGAAAAAAGGCTGCATACTGCTCAATTTCTCACGCGAAGGCATTGTCAACGAGCAGGCCGCACTCGACGGACTCAACGAGGGCCGACTGCAGGCCTACATCTGCGACTTCCCGAGCAATGTGCTGCGCTCTCACCCGCGCTTTGTTGCATTGCCGCACTTGGGCGCGTCCACGGAAGAAGCCGAGGAATACAGCGCCATCATGGTTGCCGATCAGGTGTCCGACTATCTGGAAAACGGCAACGTCCTCAACTCGGTCAACTTCCCCAACATTTCCATGCCGCGCGAGTCCGGCTTCCGCCTGGCGATTGCCAATGCCAATGTACCCAATATGCTCGGTCAAATTTCGACAACACTGGCCGACGCGGGGCTCAATATTCACAACATGGTCAACAAGTCGCGTGGCGACTTAGCCTTCACGCTGGTCGACGTTGACGGTGAAGTATCGAAAAAAGTTGCTGACCAGCTCGCCGCAATCAACGGGGTGTTGCGCGTCCGTTACCTGCCTGCAGGCCAGTAAACACGGCCGTTAACAAGCAGCAACTCCAGCGGCACGAATTCATGCGGCTTCTGGCGTTGCTGTTTTTTTGGGTCGAATTTTGATGCGCCCGTTCGGGCATCATCGAAACCGTTACCCAACCCGCTTGGCCTCCACCGTCTTGGGCGAGCACAGATCGCTCTCACTGAACGCGCGGCAGCCGGTGACAATTCCTAGCGTTTGGGCGATATATGGCTCAACCTCATAGCCCAGTTTTTTCGCCTTCTTGGAAAAGAAGTCGTATATCTCGACATCGAGCTCCAACGTGACACTCACGGCCTGCTTCGAACGCGGCTTTTCTTCAAGTTGATCTAACATACCACTCACTTTAATTTTTAGCGCATAACCTACCCGGCACATGCGTGAAATGAACGAACCTTTAAAACGCAGTTGAAACCGCTATCAACATGCCCCGAAGGAAACCCCCTTGGGGTGCGGAGATCACAGAGCCACAGAGCACACAGAGGTAAAACGAAGCTCACCTTGCGGGTGATTGATCAATTTCACGTAAGCCTTTGTCCCTCTTCAGGGATGCTTCGCGCTGTCCTCTGTGTTTTTCTCCGTGTTCTCTGTGTTGAATGAGGTTTTTAGGATGAACATTTCTCCGCAAGCGGAACCCCTGTAAAAAACACCGAACTCACTGGACTGCAGGCGCAATTTTCGCGGAAGGCTTCCTGCGACTGCGTGGTTTGGCTGGCTTGGCCTTGGCCTCAACTTCCGGCTTTGTTGTAGATGCGCTCGTGCGGCTGACAAAAGTGCCGGATTTTTCATCACGCCCAAGTTCGAGCAATCCGCGCGCCTGCGCTTCTTCCAGCAGATTGCCAAAGACACGGAAACCGTAATAGCTCTCGTTGAAATCTGGTTTGCGGCGTTTAATGGCCTCTTTCAGCATCGACGCCCAGATTTTTCCGCTATCACCGCGTTCAGCCACCAAGGCATCGAAAGTCTCGACCGCCAATTCGATGGCTTCGTTCTTGCGTGCTTCCAGTTCCTGCGCCTTCTCGTCACCGGCGGCGCCAATGACCGGAGCTGCCTTGGGCGCACGACGCGCCGCCTTGCGCAGGCTCTCGCGCGCCAAGTCGTTGTAAAAAATGAATTCGTCGCAGTTGGCAATAAGCAGATCTGAGGTGGATTGCTTGACGCCCACACCGATGACGTACTTGGCGTTCTCGCGCAGCTTGGAAACGAGAGGCGAAAAATCAGAGTCGCCACTAATGATGACGAAGGTATTGACGTGCGATTTGGTGTAGCACAAGTCGAGCGCATCAACGACCATGCGGATGTCAGCCGAGTTTTTTCCCGACTGGCGAACATGCGGAATTTCGATCAATTCGAAATTAGCTTCGTGCATTGTCGCCTTGAACGCCTTATAGCGATCCCAGTCGCAATAGGCTTTCTTGAGCACGATGCTGCCCTTGAGCAGCAAGCGTTCAAGCACCGGCTTGATGTCGAATTTTTCGAAATTGGCGTCGCGCACGCCCAACGCGACGTTTTCAAAGTCGCAAAAGACTGCCATGCTGACGGTATCGGGGGATGCGGCCATGATAATCTCCTAAATGGTATACCCTTGAGTATACGCCCTGCTCACCGGCATTTTTCAACAAAAACCCGTCACTTACCCTTGTACTGACGATAGTTTTAACTTGCATCGCGACGTGTTATTCAGTACCTATTGATAACGTGCCGCACGATTTTGGAGCATAAAACCTATGCCAGCCATCAAAACCCTAGCCACGCTGTTTCTTTGCATTACGCTTCTGCTGAGCGGCTGTTCAGAACCTCCTGCATTCAAGTCAACCGACATTACCGGGGCTGACTGGGGCAAGGCTTTCGTCCTGACCGATCCCACCGGGAATATTCGCCAACTGACCGATTTTCGCGGCAAGGCGGTAGTCATCTT
Source organism: Burkholderiales bacterium (assembly GCA_038203745.1). Lineage (GTDB taxonomy): Bacteria > Pseudomonadota > Gammaproteobacteria > Burkholderiales > Rhodocyclaceae > Propionivibrio. Next base: position 3,018 of record JBBRDR010000112.1, read on the forward strand.
CTTTGGGTATACCCAGTGCCCGGATGTTTGCCCGACGACACTCTCGACCATGCGCGATACCCTTGCACTGCTGGGCGAGGAGGCCAAGCGCGTTCAGGTTATTTTCGTTACCCTTGATCCTGCGCGCGACACAGCAGAAGTGCTGGGGCAATACGCACAGGCCTTCAACCCGAGTTTTATCGGCCTGCGTGGTGATGAAGCCACGACGGCGGCGCTGGCCAAGGAATTCAAAGTGTTCTACAGCAAGCAAAAGGGGCCAACACCCGAGACCTACAGCATCGACCACTCCGCCATAAGCTATGCCATTGATCCGCAAGGCCGGCTCCGGCTTGCAATCCGTCATGGCGAAGCCCCTGAGATCGTTGCCGCCGATCTCAAACTCCTTCTTGCCGGCAAATAGGTTGTCGGCAAGCCCGCCGCGACAAAGCCTTTGAAGCATCACCCATCATGAAATGAGGAAAACACAATGAATGCACTTCGCATCGCTCTGGCAACAACATGTATAACACTGGCTTCTGGCGTGGCATATGCTTCTGACGTGGAAGTCAAAGCCGTCTGGGTTCGCGGCACGGTGTCCGGGCAACAAGCAACAGGAGCCTTCATGGAAGTCACCAGTCAGTCAGGGGCGGCCATTGTTGGCGCATCCAGCCCGGTGGCTGGCGTGACAGAAGTCCATGAAATGAAGATGGACGGTAACGTCATGAAAATGCGCGCCATCCCGCGTCTCGATTTACCCGCCGGCAAGATCGTTAAACTAGAACCCGGCGGCTATCACGTCATGCTGATGGCTCTGAAGCAACCGCTCAAGGCCGGCGATACCGTTCCTTTGACCTTGAAAATTGAAGGCAACGACAAAAAAACAGAAACCATCGAGATCAAGGCTGAAGTGCGTGACCTAACGGCTGCGCCCATGCGCAACGGTCACAAACAGTAAGAAACCCGGCCCCTCATTCTATCGAGGCAACTCAAGCCTCAGCTGCCCGCCGCCGCAAATCAAGCGGCAGCACCCGGCACATATTTGACGCGCAGCTCATGGTTCAACCAGAGCAGCGCACCAAAAACGACCATTGCCCCCCCTTGATGCGCCGCACCGAGAGCGACAGGTACGGCCAGCAGAAGGGTGGCGATGCCCAGAGTTATTTGCACCGTCAATGCAACAAGCAGAAAGGACGCGGCCAGACGTACGCCCTTTGACACCTCGGCCGATCGAATTTTCAGAAAAAACCAGGGCACCAGAAACGCCAGTAACCAGGCTCCCAGCCGATGATCAAACTGGACCAGCGCCATGTTGTTGAAAAAATTCTGGTACCACGGATCGATCATGAAGCTTTCCGGCGGCAAGAGGTGGCCGTTCATCAGCGGGAAAGTGTTGTAGGCCTTGCCGGCACGAATGCCCGCCACAAAACCACCGGTGATCACCATATAAAAAGCCAGAATCGCCAGCCAGAACCCGGTGTTCTGAAGTTTTTTCAGGGAGCCACTGACGGCGGTGCGCGGCCGTTCTGCCAGCAAACCGAGCGCCACCCAGGTCATTGAAATAAATAGCAGGAATGCCAGCGACAAGTGTGCAGTCAAGCGGAATTGACTAACGCGCGGGTCATCAACCAAACCGCTTTTGACCATATACCAGCCCATTGCACCCTGCAAACCTCCGAGTACAAACATGCCGAGCAATTTGGGAATCAGGGGTGGCGCAAGTTTCCCGCGCAGCCAGAAATAGAGAAAAGGCAAGAGAAAAACAACGCCGATCAGGCGTCCCAGAACGCGATGCCAGTACTCCCAGTAGAAGATGCCCTTGAATTCATTCACCGACATCTGGTGATTAACTTGCTGATATTCAGGAGTTTTCTTGTATTTTTCGAAGGTTTCATCCCATTGTCCCTGATTCAATGGCGGGACGACACCGACAATAGGCTGCCACTCGACGATAGACAAGCCGGAATGGGTCAGGCGCGTCACCCCGCCAACCACAAGAATGGCAAAGACCATGGCACTGCAAACGAACAACCAACGTGCAACCTGCCGACGGGCAACACTGTCCATGGACGACTCCGGGAATAAAGTGCGGAAACAGCTGAGGATTATAGGTTTTTCAGCGCGCTATTGCAGACAGGAAATTCCACCGTAGGATCGAATCTTGACGCGCATCAAATCGACCCTATCCGAAAAAACGGTAACCTTGCACATTGCCTGCTTCAATTTTGAAGGGATGCTTTCGCATGACCACCACCGATACGGCTCCCCGCACACAAGAATTTCTAAACAATTATTCCCTGACACTTCTTTTATCCTAAAAACTTCATTCAACACAGAGAACACGGAGAAAAACACAGAGGACGCAAAGGCTTACGTGAAATTGATCAACCACCCGCAAGGTGAGCCTCGTTTTACCTCTGTGTGCTCTGTGGCTCTGTGATCTCCGTGTTGATAGCTGTTTCAACTGCTTTTTATAGGTTTATGTATCGTCTCACCGGGCTTGCTCTATATCGGATGGAGCCTCATCGACATCATGAGCCTCCCGCTTTTCTAGAAATCACGCGGTCAATTGCGCGTATAGCAATGGCAAATGTTGTGGCAACTCTTCCGGCTTGCGCAGCACCGTAAAGCCGGCCGGACCAAAAATATGCGGCAGATAATCGGCGCCATCGCGGTCAATGGTGACGCAGAAAGGCCGGATGCCGATGCGGCGAGCCTCTACGACACTCATACGCGTATCTTCAATCCCGTAGCGTCCTTCATAGACGTCAATATCGTGCGGCTTTCCGTCAGAAAGAATGAGCAGCAGACGAACTGTTGCCGGCTGCTCGGCAAGCAGATGAGTCGCATGGCGAATGGCCGCACCGATGCGGGTGTAATAGCCAGGGCGCAGGGCAGCAATGCGGCCACGCGCGCGGGCGTCGAACGGCAGCGAAAAATCCTTCAGCGCATGACAACGAACATGATTGCGCTTGAGCGAAGAAAAGCCGAGCATCGCAAAACGGTCCCCGGTCGCCGTCAGCGCCTCACCAAGCAACAACAAGCTATCACGAACAACGTCGATTACGCGTTGAGTATCGCTGACATGTGCATCTGTCGACAACGACAAGTCTGCCAGAATCAAACAGGCCAGATCACGCTCCTTCTGGATTTGTGAAAGATAGACCCCGGCCCCTGCCGTATGCTGCCCGGCTAATTGATCCGCCCGTTGTCGCACGCAAGCATCAATATCCGGCTCACAACCGTCCGGCTGCGCCTTTGCCCAACGCCGGGCGGGTGCCAGCGCGACAAACTGGCTGCGTAATTTGCGTGCCGCTTGCCGTAAATGTTCAGGCAGCGGCTGCGGTACGACATGGCGCGACTCCAGCATCTGCAAGCGACACCAGTCGGGCTTGAGCCGTCCCTGACGGCAATCCCACTCCGGCAAGGCAACACCCTCGCCGATCGGCAGATCGTCTGCAGCGGCTGATGGCAGGTCGAGATCAAAGCGAACTTTCGACGCGACGCGCTGACCGTCGTTGTCAGCAATAACCAGTTGTTCCATATTATCGGCGGCACGCCCGGCATCGGGATTGGCATCGTCGTCGAGCGCACGGTTGACCTTGATGAAATCGGCCCAGGAAAGCAGGCTTTCGGCACGAAACATCATCAGCATTGGAGACTTGTTATCCGGCATTTCTTCGCGGCGCGCAGCATACCGTTTCTTCGCGACAGTTTCTTCGTGAGCTTCTTCTGAGCCTTCGCCACTGCCGGCAGCTCGGTGTTGCAGAGAAAGTGCGCCTGGTAACGGGTAAAGCCAGAGGACGACTGGTTGCGGCGGCCGGGCCTTGGGCCGAGTCAGCGTCGGGAGCACATCAACGCTCCCCGGCACGGTGATTGCCGCCCGTATCGCCCGCTCCTGCGCCGCTTCATCAACAGGCAGCAAGTCCGGCGCTATCCGCTCGACAAGAACGGCTTCAACGAGACGATGATAGCGCGACACGAGCCCCGGATAGCGGTTTAATATCGCCTGAGTCGCCTGTTGATTGCGCACAACCCACGATCCCGCTCCGGCATCATGAGCGGCCAGCGCGATCAGCCAAAAATAGAGATCCCGATTCAAATCACGCTGCGGGAAGCAGGCAATGCTCGGTGGCAGACGCAGCGTTTCTGCATCACGTGCGGCATGTGATGACTTATCGTCAGAGCCTGCCAATCGTGACAGCCAGCGGCGTTGCGCACCGTGTTTCGCCTCGCATGCGGGCGTGACGCGCAGGCCGGCATCACCGCCGAGCGCCCGGAACACAACCCCCGCGATTTTCTCGATCTCAGCCAGATGCACAGCCGCAGCGGGATAATCGCGCCGTGCCGTCTGCGTCACAAACCGGTGCCATAGGCCGCCGACCCATTCTTCCATCAGTCACGTCTGCCGGTGATGCTAACACTGGCTTCATTCTGCTGCGCTTCCTCGCCCTGCACCCAACGGAGCAAGCTGCCCTGCGGATTCCCTTGTTGTACCGTGGCGCACGCCGTAATGCACTGCGCGCATTGGGTACACGCAAACATCGCCCGCTTAGCCAGACGGGGCCGCAGACGCATTGGGCAATCACCCTCGCAAGCGGCATAACCGGGGCCATCCGGGGCGTAACACGCGGCACAGTCGGCGGCACGGTCACGTTTAAAACCGATGACCATAGCGCGCCGATTGGCCACCCAGGCCAAACTCTGAAACAAGCCGACGGCACAGCCAAAGCGGCAAAACAGATGGCGCGCTAAAAGGAACTCGATGGATAGCACGATGGTAGCCGCTGCAATAAACACAGCCTGATTGCGTGTCGGCTCCAATCGCCACAGATTGCCATACACCTCGGCGGGCGGCAGCAGGTAGGTCAGCATCGCCACCGCCCAGAGCAAGGCGAAGCTAATGGCCAATGGCACAGTCATTAGCCACCAGCGCGCATCCAGCGTAAAGCCCGAACCGTCAGCCTTTTTCGCCGGCAGAGGTGCCGCATCCCACAGGCTGTGTTTGCCTGTGGCTTTGCGCATTAGCGCGTTGATCGTCTCAACAACCGAAAAGTGCGGGCAAAGCCAACCGCAATAGAGCCGGCCCCAGCGCCAGGCCAAGGCAATAAAGATCGCGCCTCCACCCAGCAGTGGCAGAAATAGGCGCAGCAGAATATTCATGGCAGCTTGGGTACTGCTGATACGACCTGCAAAAAAATCATCCAGACCAAGGCGCCAGTCCATGCCGAATATGATGGCGTGGCTGTGTGTCAGGTCATAGCGGAAAATATCGAAGACGGGAGCCAGAATAAATAGGATAAAGAATCCAGCTTGCGTCAGCAATCGCATGCGTTGGCGGCCTGCTGTCTCGTTCATTGCGTGAGCTTATCCAAAAATCAAGCGAAGTTCGCCAAAACCACTTCATGCAAAGCGGCAGCGACGTCGACATCGTCAGTCAAGCTTTCGACCAACGCAGCGCGACAGGCTTCGATGGGATCCAACCCGTCATTGATCAGGATTGCCGCATAGACAAGCAGACGGGTGCTGGCAACTTCCTCCAGATCAACGTCCTTGAGCGCACGTAGGCTGCGGCCGATCTCGACCAAGCGCCCGGCCACCATCTCGTTACAGCCGGTTTCGGCGCACAAAATTGCCCGTTCCCGCCCGGCATCGGGAAAATCAAATCGCAGCGAGACAAATCGCTGGCGTGTTGAGGGTTTCATGCCCTTGAGAAAATTCTGATAACCGGGGTTATACGAAACCACCAGCATGAATGATGAGGGCGCATGCAGCAGTTCGCCGGTTCGATCGATGGGCAACACACGGCGATGATCCGCGAGCGGATGGATGACGACGGTGGTGTCCTTACGCGCCTCGACAACTTCGTCCAGATAGCAGATGCCGCCCTCGCGTACAGCGCGGGTTAATGGCCCATCAGACCAGTACGTCGAACCGTCGGCAATCAGGTGGCGGCCGACCAGATCAGCGGCCGTCAGGTCATCATGGCAGGCCACCGTATGCAAGGGCAGGCCAAGCCGTGCCGCCATATGGGCTACAAAACGGGTCTTGCCAACACCCGTCGGTCCCTTGATGAGGACTGGCAGATGGTTTTTCCAGGCGTATTCAAACAACGACACCTCGTTGCCGGCCGCCTCGTAGTATGGAACAGGGTTCATTCAGTAGGCACCTTGGTTGAACCTAGAAACCGCATTCAACACAGAGAGCACGGAGAAAAACACAGAGGAAACAAATGCTTATGTGGAATTGATCAATCACCCTCAAGGTGAGCCTCGTTTTGCCTCTGTGTGCTCTGTGGCTCTGTGATCTCCGTGTTGATAGCGGTTTCAACTGCGCTTTATAGGTTGAAGCGACGAAATTATTGGAAGTGGGGCAGAAAAGCAAAACCCGGCCTTGCGGCCGGATTTCGTTAGCCGATACGCGTACTTAAGCGACCTTTTCTGCGCTACCCTTTATGAAGAAGCTGGTGATGTAGAGTACAAGACCGATCAGAAATACCACGCCGGAAGCCTCGCGCAGCCAGTAAAACAAGCTGATTTGTTCCTGCGTCGCCATGAACGACATCGGCGCCTCCGAGACCCGTTGCAGCCAGACTTGCAGTATCCCGGCCGCGGTAAGAAACAGCGTAATGAATACCATGGACACCGTCATCAACCAGAAACTCCACATTTCAAGCACCTGCGCCTTGTTCGAATTTGCAGGACGGCCGCGAATTATCGGCATGGCGTAGGAGATCATGGTAATCACCACCATCACATAGGCACCGTAGAACGCCAGATGACCGTGTGCAGCCGTGATCTGGCTACCATGCGTGTAGTAATTCACCGGCGCCAGGGTGTGCAGAAACCCCCAGACGCCGGCACCGAGGAAAGACATGACACCGGTACCCAACGCCCACAGTGTCGCAGCACGGTTCGGATGCTCGCGCCGACGACGATTGACCATGTTGAAAGCAAATACGGTCATGGCGAAGAAGGGGATCGGCTCCAGTGCCGAGAATACGCCACCCCACCATTGCCAGTATTCAGCCGACCCAATCCAGTAAAAATGGTGGCCGGTGCCAATAATGCCAGTAACAAGGGCCAGCGTGATGATCACGTAAAGCCATTTATCGATTACCTCACGGTCGACACCGGTAACCTTGATCAGCACAAAAGCGAGAATTGCGGCAAGGATGAGTTCCCATACGCCTTCGACCCAGAGGTGGACAACAAACCACCAGTAGTATTTGTCGCGCGCAATATTGCTCGGGTTATAGAACGAAAACAGAAAAAACAGCGCCAAGCCCCACAGGCCAAGCAACAGCACTGAACTGATGGCCGTTTTACGCCCCTTCAGTACCGTCATGGTGATATTGAAGAGGAACCCCAGCGCAACAACCACGATACCGACCTTGGTTGGCAAAGGTTGTTCAAGAAATTCGCGACCCATGGTTTCCAGAAA
>JBBRDR010000113.1:0-10423 GCA_038203745.1 Burkholderiales bacterium
TTCAGGCATCGACTGATGCCGATACAGCGCCAATGCAATGACCAGCCATACGACCTGTTCAGCCGGCAGTCGTCGCCGCCGGATGCTTGCCGTGCCGGTGACGGCAAGGGCTTCTTCAATCCACGCCAACGGCAAGTGCGCAGCCAGCCGGTCAAGACCGGCCAGTGGCAGAACATCCGTTGTCGCGTGAAGTTGGCTCGATAGCATCGAGCCAGAAGTTAACAGCTATTTCTAATGTTTACAATAGCTTGCCGAAAAAATAAAAATGCCGTTCAGGCTTAACTGAACGGCATTAGGCCCTATTGGCCCCTTTTCGATTGTGGCATTAACCCGGCATTACTTCTCCGGGAAGCATGCGGCCAAATGCGCGGCGTCCGGCTTCTTGCTGAATAAGCTGACGCCCACGGTAAACAACAGTGAGACCGGTACGGCAAAAATAAGTGGGTCAATGTTACCGACCGCCGTTCCGCTACCGAGTGTCGGCACGCCGAACAGCAGTTCGCACAGACCCAGCGGCTTGGCCACCATCTCAAAAACAAAGCAGAGGACAAAGAAACTGACCAGCAACCCACTTAAAAAACCGCTTATTGCGCCGGCTTTGGTCAGCCCCTTCCAGAACAGGCCAAGCCCGTAGATCGAGAGGAAGGCGCCGGCGCACAGCCCGAAGAACATCGCTGTGCCGTTGACGATAATCGTGGCCCCCGACTTGAAGAAGCTGGGCAGAAAGTACGCTGTCAGGGTCGTAAACAGGATGGCGAAGAGCATGGCCACGCGCACGACGTTCACCGGTTTCCTGGATTTGAGGCCCATGCCCTTTTCCATGATGTCGTGGCCGATGGCCGATCCCATGGTGTGGAACTGTGAGCTCATGGTCGACATGGCGGCCGAAAGCAGGGTGATCATGAACACCGCCGTGAACCACTCGGGCAGATTCTGCTTGATGAAAAGCGGAATGACGTTATCCGGCCCGCCGGCCGCCGCTACGGCAATCTTGCCAACCGAGTTGAAGAAGTAAACGTTCGACAGGGAACCAACGATGAACGCTACCCCGGTCATCAGCATGATGAAAAGACCACCGATGACCACGCCGCGATTGAGTTCACGATCACTCTTGACGGTCATAAAGCGCACCACCAACTGAGGCTGTGCCAACACACCGATGCCGACACCGAGTACGACGGTCGAGATCAGGGTCCACCATAGCGGCGAGAAGAACTCGGGCATGGCCGTCCAGCCGCGATGCCCCCGGTCGGCCAATGCCGCCGGTACTTTGTCGGCCATCGCCGTCAGCGCCTCGTGCGCCGGTACAACACCGCCCAGGCCGGTATAGGCAAACCAAAGCAGAATGACCATGCCGATGGCCATGATGCCGCCCTGGAAGGCGTCGGTGTACAGCACACCCTTCATGCCGCCGAACATGACGTAAAAACCGACGATCGCGACGATGATCAGCATCGCCATGTTTTGCGACAAGCCGAGCGCGATGGTCAGGAAGCTGACGCCGCCGAGCATCACCGCACCGGCGTAGAGCGGCATAACGAGAAAGATCATCGCTGCTGACGCTACTTGCAAAAATTTCGAGTCAAAGCGCTTCCCGAGGAATTCCGGGAAGGTGTGCGCATCGAGTTTGTGCCCCATGGCGCGTGTGCGTTTGCCGAACACCACGAACGCAATGAAGATACCGAGGAAGATGTTGAGCACGGTCAGCCACAGGATGCCCATGCCGAATACGGCCGCCGCACCGCCAAAGCCGACGATCGCCGAGGTTGAAATGAAGGTTGAGCCATAGGAAATAGCCATGATCACGGGATGAACCTTGCGCCCGGCCAACAGATAGTCTTTCGAACTGTTGGTCTGGGTATAGCCGAGATAGCCGAGCCCGGCCGTAATGACCAGATAGATGACGGTGGTGATGACGACGGTGGTATTCAATTGATTTCTCCCTTTTCCCACTCTTCTTCTTCAGCGATTTCCTTGATCTCCTCATCCGGACTCGGCTTGTTCCAGTTGATAAAGCCGTACACCGCGCACAATGCGGCTGACGCCAGCGTCAAGAAATAAGCCAGACTTACCCCCCCAATCTCCCAATCCCAGCATGACACTCCCCTTAATAGCCGACTGATGAGTCGGTCGATTGCAAAAAAATAGGGCGATTTTCCCCCGCCCTGGTTTTACTGATAAATCCCCTTGCTCAATACCGAACTGAAAAACGCCCACTCATCCAGATAGGCTTTGCGTGCTTCGTCAGGCGAACGCCCGGCCGCCATTTCCATGAGCACATCCTTGCGCGTCTTGGCTAGTAACCACTTGATCAGATCGACAAGCTGCGCCTCCGGATACGCCAGCCTTGAATTATCCAGCCCGGAAAAAACCTCGGAGAAATGGCTCTCGAAAACGGCTTCAGCCTTGGCCGCCAAACCATCGCGCGGCAGGCGGGCGATGTGCACAATCAGGCCGAGCAGCGAGGGATTCTGTAGATACCATTCAATGGCAATGCGCGAAACGGTAAGAAATCGCTCAAGGATATCGCCGGGCAACGGCGTGTTGGCGAGCGATACCTGTGCGTTGATATAGTGATAAAGCCGCGACCAGGCTTGCTCCATGCAGTAGAGGTAGAGCTCTTCCTTGGAGGCGATGTACTCGTACAGCCCACCCTTGGAAATGCCAGCAGCAGCGACGATACGGTCGAGCGAGGCGGCATCAAAGTCATGCGCACCGAACTCGGCAAGCGCTGCGTTGAGGATCGCGTCCCGTTTTTCAGGCGTAAGTTGAAAGAAACCTTGCTTCATTCCCGTTCTGCCGACTGGTTAGTCGGCAGAATTTAGACCCTACTGCTGTCAGTGTCAATTCAAATCGAGCCATAGGCCGGCCTTTCGACCGAAAATACGCTTAATTTCGCTTGAGCAGGTCTTTCAAGTTGGCAAACGGCTGCGCTGTGGCATGGTTCGCCGGACCTTTGCCGGAAGAGTTCACCCCCGCCTTTTTGGCGGCTTCGGCGTCAAGTTCCCGGGAGTGTTCATTGTCATGGCAGTACAGGCAGAGCAGCTCCCAGTTGCTGCCATTGCCCGGATTGTTGTCGTGATTGTGATCCCGGTGATGTACGGTCAGTTGCTGCAGATTTTCGCGCGTGAACTCACGGGCACACCGGCCACAGATCCACGGATAGATCTTCAGCGCCTGTTCCCGATAGCCGAGCTCGCGGGTCTGACGATTCCGTATGGTTTCAGCAATCATGCGGTCGGTGTGTGCTCGCTTCGCATCTTCGGCAGCCATGTTTCTTCCTTGCGTGTTGTTTGGTGGAGTTTATTGCAGCCGTATGATTGTAATAAATTCTGGAAGCTTTAAACTTCCCGCCTTTCCGGATTTTTTCCTTTTCCTTGTGTAGCCCCTTGAACTGTCTGTCTGATGCCACAGGTTTCACTTGCCAGTTACGGCAAACTTCTTCTCACCGCACTATTTTGGGGCGGCACCTGGATTGCCGGGCGCGTTGCTGTTCAGGAAGCATCTCCTTTTGCGGTTGCCAGCTGGCGTTTTTTCTTTGCGGCCCTGATTCTAGGCACTCTGCTTGTCCTGCGCGAGGGCCGGCCCAAGTGGACGTGCAGGCAATGGCTGATTCTGGCCGCGCCGGGACTGACTGGCGTGTTTTTCTACAACATTTTTTTCCTTTACGGATTAAGGCGGGTTGAAGCGGGTCGCGGCGCTCTCGTGGTCGCACTCATTCCGGTCTTGATTGCTCTCGCTGACTGGCTATTATTCCGCGTCCCGATGTCGCCCAGAAAGGCGATGGGTATTGCTCTTGCGCTGTTTGGCTGCCTGCTGGTCGTTACCCGTGGACACCCTTCACACCTGTTCACCGGTGAAATCGGTTTCGGTGAATGGCTTCTCATGGGCGCGGCTGTTTCCTGGGTGAGTTACACGCTGATCAGCCGACATTACGCGAATGAGTTCTCACCTCTGGCCATGACCTTTGGAGCCTGTTTTACCGGGTGGCTGATGCTAACCGCCGCTTCACTGGCTGACGGAACACTGTTCGACTTTGCCGCAACCACTTGGCGCGGTTGTATCAGCATCGGCTTTCTCGGCCTGTTTGGAACGGCCATCGCCTTTACCTGGTATTTGGAAGCGATTTCCCGCATCGGCACCACCAAAGCGTCTGCTTTTATCAATCTGGTACCGGTATTTGCCGTTCTTCTGGGCGCGCTTTTACTCGACGAACGACTCGGGGCCGCTGTTCTCACCGGAGGGGCTCTGGTCATCGCCGGTGTTTTGCTAACTAATCGCCCGGCCGGCCGGACTAAACCCTGAGCGCTATAAGCGGGACGTGCATCTCCGCCGCACTGACCCCGCCATGCACGCCGAGCATCGAGTAGTGCTTTTCCCCAGGTAGCCAGTCCTTGATGGTCCAGTTGTCTTTCATTACCAGCGCGTAGTCGCCGATACGGGAGGCTAACCGCGCATGACCGGGCAACGGGCCGAACCAGCCATCACGTATCAGATCGGCACTTCGGTAGAGATCGGTAGCCTGAGCAAGGTGCTTGCGCACGTAAGCTTCGAAATCCGGCCGGTTATCCGGGGCGACATAGCAGTAGGCGGCACGCCGCTCGCCGCAAAGCGGGCGCGCAAGCAGCGCGGCGAGTTGGGGATGGTCGTCGAGGCTAATCACGCGATCAGCTGGCGAATCGATAAAACCGTGGTCAGCCGTGACGATCACCCAGGCATCGCTGCCCTGAGCATCTCTGATAAACGCTCCGAATGCCGTATCAAACTTTTCCAGCGTGTGCTGCGCGCGCACGCTGTCTGTGCCGAAACAATGGGAATCTGCATCCAGATCGGGGTAATAGGCATAGATGTAGCGGGGCGTTTTCGCCTCTTTCAGCAATCCGGCAGCCTGCGCAAACATATCGGGCAGAGTGCTGTAGACCAGAGTACTGGCACCACGCGAGTGCCAGGCATTGAAAGGCGAACCGGCGATATGTTTCGGCGCGACAACCCAGCTCTCGCGATCGAGTTGCTGAAATAGTGTGGGGTAATCAAAGAGCAGCGGCGGTAGATCCTGCGGCAGTTTTTTTGCCGGCTCGCCGCGCGGCGTCAGCGGCAAAATGGCCAGCGTCTGATCAATTTCTTCGAGATGCATGTGCCAGCCGGTCAGTCCGTGTTGCGCCGGTGCCAGCCCGGTCATGTAAGTAGTAATTGCACTGGCCGTGGTCGATGGGAACACCGAGCTCAATGTTGCAATCCGGTGTTTGTGCAGATTGGGGCTGTCGCGATGCCGGTCCAGCGTCGCTTGACCCAGCCCATCGACAATCAGGAGCACGACATGTCGCACGGCAGCGATCTGCTCTGCTGGCAGGCTGTCCAGTTGCGGGTAAGGCGTGTTACGGCTACCGCAGGCTGTCGCCAAACTCTGTACGAGGTTGACAATCCCGCCGCCGGTGTAGTCAGGTCGGGTCATTGACGTCATGACTTTATTGTACGGCTGGTGTGGTACAAATCGTCGACATCACAATCGTTTTGGTGACATGATTACCCGAAAGTGCACTCGCTGAAGATATCACCCGACATACCAACCTTCGCTGTTGCGGGCTGCCTTTCCCTCTACTCAAGACTAGCAGGTGATTACATGTATCAATCGATTATTACCGAGGTTGATGACTCCGTCGGAATTCTCACCCTGAACAGGCCGGAACGTCACAACGCTTTTGATGAGCAGTTGGTGACCGAGATGACTAACGGCCTGCTGGCTTTGGAAGCTGACCCGCGCGTGCGGGTCATTGTTTTGTCCTCAACGGGCAAGAGTTTTTGCTCCGGGGCTGACCTTAGCTGGATGAAAATAGCGGCAAGTTATACCTCGCAGGAAAATTTGCGTGATGCGCGTAGTTTTGCCCGTTTGATGACTACGCTGCATGAACTTCCCAAACCAACTATCGCTCGTGTGCAAGGCCCGGCCTACGGTGGCGGGGTTGGCCTGATCGCCGCCTGCGACATTGCCGTGGCCAGCTACGACGCACTATTTGCCCTAACTGAAGTTAAACTTGGCATTCTGCCTGCCGTCGTCAGCCCCTATGTGCTGGCGGCTATTGGCGAGCGTTACTGTCGTCGCTACATGCTTTCTGCCGAGCGATTTTCAGCGGCTGAAGCCTACCGTATCGGCCTAGTGCATGAAATTGTTCCGGGCGAAGAGCAACTCGATGAAGCGATCGGAGAAATTGTCGACAGCCTTCTAAAGAGCGGCCCACAGGCGCAGGCCGAGTGCAAGTCACTTATACGCATCATTTCCGGGCAGCCCATTGACGATTCTACCGTCGAGGAAACCGCTCAGCGCATTACCCGCGTGCGCTCCAGCCCAGAAGGGAAAGAGGGCCTGGCGGCGTTTCTGGAAAAGCGCAAACCGAACTGGTTGGCTTAATGCGTGTCCTATTCTCCAGACTCTTTTCCGCTAACAGTAAACTCTAAACCTTATGCCAAAAACTTCAGTTCAGTCGCCGTGTATCAATGTATGCACGCTGGATGCAGCCAAAACGATCTGTGTGGGTTGCTTCCGCAGCGTTGATGAAATCTCGTTGTGGAGCCGGGTGTCAAATGATGAGCATCTAATCATTCTTGCCGCCGCCGAGCGTCGGCGCGAGACTTGGCTTGCGCACACCCTCCGGCCTGTAGATCAATGAACGATGAGGAATTCGAATACCCCTGTATCGGGATCTGCATGGAGGATCCCGATTCCGGCTATTGCCAGGGTTGCGGCCGGCCGCCCCTGCCGGTGATCCTCAACGAACAGGAAGAAATTGACAAAAAACCGGGAGACCGTCTCGGCCACGTACCGGATTCAGCAAGCCTCAACGGCCGGAAAGCAGATGAAAAGCCGGGCGTTTAGCCGGTTGTGCCTTCACTCTTGGCGCGCTGTTGAAGCTGGCGCTTGATATCTGCCAGCGGCAAACCGAGTGCCAGTTCCTGATCCATGACCTGCAGAAGCGGCAGAATCTTCAGACCAAGACTGCCGATATTGCTGGCGATTTTGTTTTTCCCGTGCGCATTTAGCGCCTCAATCAGTTTTGAGGTGATCTTGTCCTGACAGTGCATGGGGCATTCTGATCTGAACACGCTGACAACCGCGTTGCCCCCGCACACCCGAGCCTGATCAAGGCGTTTTTCCGCCAGGGCAAATAGTTCAATACCATCCGCCACATGGTCATCGGAGCTGCTGGCGACACCCACGCTAACAGTCAGTTTGACCTTTTGCCCATGAATGGTTAATTGCCCTGACGCCAGGCTCTTGCACACCCGGTTGGCAAATTTGACCCCTTGCGCGAGATCTGAGCCTTGCGCAACTATCCCAAGCCGCTCACCAAAGCTTCGACCAATATAATCTGCCGGGCCCACTTTATCGATCAACATTTTAGCAATGCGTGTTGCAATCACTTCCGTCGCGTCGACACCAAACGAGCTGATCAGACCTTCGTAATTATCGATCCCAAAAACCAGTGCACAAACCTTGCCCACTTTGGATTCGGAAATTTTTATTTCCGATATAACTGACTGGAACTTGTCGATTTCCAGCAGTTTGGGCACTTGAAACAGAGGTTCCAAGTTCTGCGGGGTGGGCTCAGGCTCCTCTTCCACAGGCACCACGGGCAGAATAACACTCTGCGTAAACACGGCCGAATCCAGAAGATTGTTCAAAAACTCGACGATCGCCGTTTTGTTCATCGACTTAGTGATGAAGCCGTCCACCCCATGAGTACGGTCAAACTCCCGCTCCGCCTTGTTGTCAACATCCGAGACAATCAGCACAAAGGGGATTTCCCGCAGTCGCCGAATGGAACTAGCTTTCAGGCGCGCCAGCAGATCATGTCCTTCCAGCTTGGGGGTATGAATACCGGTAATCACTGCGACCAGACTGGCATCCAGCATAAGAGTTTGCCAGGCCGACTCGCCGTCGCCTTCTTCAAGAATCTCGAAGTTGTCGCTGAAATGTTTGCTTAAGGTAGCGCGGACAACACGCGAGCCGTCAACCACCAGTATCCGACGAAGCTTTTCCATATTTCTACAATCCTTACCAACGGCGTCTTTAATTCAGGAACAGAGCATATCCGTGGCGGCCAAAACGCAAGCAACCGGCACTCTAAATCAGACGAGGAACTTTGTGTATAACGATGTGCTTATTTTTAATAATTATTTTCTGTAACGTAACTGCAACACCTTGCCCTAGCGGTTACCGAAGCACGTTTTCAGCCAGCCTGATCCAGTAGCTTATGCCGAGCGGCAGAATGTCGTCGTTGAAGTCGTAGTGCGGATTGTGCAGCGAACAACCGCCCGTCCCCGGACCATTGCCCAACCAGACGTAACAACCGGGTTTTTCTTGCAACATATAGGAAAAATCCTCGGCGCCCATTGACGGCAATTCATTCTGGCGCACCCGAGTAGCGCCCAATACCGCGGCCGCCGTCTGGTAGCAGAGTTCGGTTTCTGCCTGGCTATTGACTGTCGGCGGATAGCGGTGATCAAAACTGACGCTGATCTGCGCCCCAAATGCACTGGCGATTCCGGCACATAATCGCTCAATAGATTTTTCCACCGTATCCTGAACTTCCGGCTTGAAACTGCGGATTGTCCCGCGTAACACAGCATCGTCGGGGATGATATTCAGCGCTTCGCCGCCATGCATCTGAGTCACGCTGACCACAGCGGATTCGCAGGGGTGCAGATTGCGCGCTACGACAGTTTGCAGGGCAATGACCAGTTGGCTGGCAACCACCAGCGTATCAACACCCTGATTGGGCATGGCCGCGTGGCAACCATGCCCATGGATAGCGATGTCGAAGGCGCAGGTCCCTGCCATCACCGCCCCCGGCATCACCGCCATTTCACCGACCGGAATACCCGGCCAGTTGTGCAGGCCGAATACGGCATCCATCGGAAACTGTTCGAACAGCCCCTCTTCGATCATCACTGCGGCACCGCCCTCCGACTCTTCGGCCGGCTGGAAGATGAAGTAAACCGTACCATCAAAACTCAGGCTGTCCTTGTATTCGGCCATGTAGCGTGCCGCGCCAAGCAGAACGGTGGTATGCCCGTCATGACCGCAGGCATGCATCTGGCCGGCCTGCCGTGAGCGATGAGGAAAAGCATTCTTCTCCTGCAACGGCAGGGCATCCATATCGGCACGCAAGCCGATAGCACGCTTTGAGCTACCTTTGCGCAGAATGCCAACCACACCGGTTTTTGCCAGACCGCGATGCACTTCCAGTCCATAAGACGCTAGCTCACGCGCCACTATTTCAGCAGTGCGTGCTTCATTGAAGGCCAGCTCAGGGTGGGCGTGGATGTCGCGTCGGATAGCGACCAGTTCGGCGAGAAAGGGAATGTCGAGTAGGTTCATGGTTGACAGTTTATGCCAGAGCGGCTTGCCCGTGTAAGCATCGATCCGCTATGCTTCCGCTCATGCACATCGTTATCATCAGTGGTTTATCCGGTTCCGGCAAGTCAATTGCCCTCAATATGCTCGAGGACGCGTCGTATTATTGCGTTGACAACCTGCCTTCACAATTGTTGCAGCAACTCATAGACCAACTCGGGCAACAAGGTTACGACAAGGTAGCGGTGGCCATCGATATCCGAGGCGGCGACAGCATCGCCATGCTTCCGCAACAACTTGCCGCTTTGCGTGCCAACGAACTTGAGCTGCGCTTTCTTTTTCTGGACGCCAAAACCGAGACCCTGCTCAAACGCTATTCCGAGAGCCGCCGCCGACATCCGCTGGCCGGTGAACAACGAACGGTTCCCGAAGCCATTGCCGAAGAGCGCGTTCGCCTGGAGAGCCTTGCTGAACTGGGTCATCACATTGATACCAGTGACCTGAAACCGAATGCCTTGCGCGAGTGGATACGCCAGTTCATCACCACCGAGTCGCGTCAGGGACTAACGCTGTTGTTTGAATCCTTTGGATTTAAACATGGTGTTCCACTCGATGCCGACTTGGTTTTTGATGTTCGCTGCCTGCCCAACCCCCACTATGAGCCTCCCTTACGTGCGCTGACCGGGTGTGACGCCCCTGTTATTGCTTTCCTTGAGTCTGAACCGGACGTTCTGCGCATGCGGGACGACATCGCCCGTTTCGTCGACACATGGTTACCCTGCTACATCCGTGACAATCGCAACTATCTGACAGTCGGAATCGGTTGCACTGGCGGTCAGCACCGTTCGGTCTATTTTGCCGAGTGGCTGGGACAGGAATTTAAACAGCAGGCTCGCGTACTTGTACGGCATCGCGAATTGCTCCCGGAACCTCCTTCCGTGACTACCGGCAATACCTGATGAACTGGTTGGCGTTATTCAAGCCGGGGGACTGGCTTCTGGCGGTGCTGGGTACGCTGTTTTGTATTTTTTCCTTTCCTTTGACATGGCAAGGCGGAGTGGCCGAGAAGGC
>JBBRDR010000114.1:0-10328 GCA_038203745.1 Burkholderiales bacterium
ACCAGCAAGACCAGCACTTAGGACGCAGACCATGGCTTATATCCAACTTAATCAGGTCAGCAAACATTTTGGCAATGTTGTTGCGGTGGATCGTCTCGAGCTTGGCATCGAACAAGGCGAATGCGTCGCCATGCTCGGCCCCTCAGGCTGTGGAAAAACGACCACCCTGCGTATGGTCGCCGGCTTTGAAGACCTGGATGATGGTGAAATTCGTGTTGGCGAAAAACTGCTGTCTTCAAAGCGTGAAAAATTCTACGTACCGCCGGAAAATCGCAACTTCGGCATGGTATTCCAGGCTTTCGCTGTATGGCCCCACCTTTCGGTATTCGAGAACGTCGCCTTCCCCCTACGCGTACGCAAACTTCCCAAAGAGGAAATCGTCGCGCGTACCGAAGAAGCCCTCAAACACACCAACCTGCTTGCAGTTGCAAACGGCAGCCCTGATGATCTTTCGGGCGGCGGCAAGCAGCGGGTCGCGCTGGCGCGTGCGCTGGCCATACGACCCGATGTGATGCTGCTTGATGAGCCCTTGTCGAGTCTTGATCCGCACTTTCGTGAGGAGATGCGTTTCGAGATCAAAGATTTGCAACGTCGTTTCGACTTCTCGATTCTCTACGTCACCCATGACCAGTCCGAAGCAATGGCTCTGTCGGATCGCATCCTCGTCATGCGTTCAGGCGTGGTGCAGCAAGTCGGCACGCCGCTTGAGGTGTATGGTTCACCGGCCAACCGCTTCGTCTTTGAGTTTATCGGCTTGTCCTGCTTCCTGCAGGCCGGCGTGACATCATCCGGCATGCAGATCGACGGCAACCTTTACCCGTTCCCCAATCACATTGCGCCGTCGGCTGAAATTCTCGATTCCGGCATAGGCTTGCTCGCTGCACGGCCAACTGAAATTGACTTCGTCAGCGAGGGTGGCGTGCGCGGCAAAGTGTCACGCAAAGCCTATCTTGGGGAAACCATTGACTACCGGGTCATGATTGGAGGTACCGAGGTTCGGGTGCAGAAAACCCGCCTTGTGCCGGGGCCCTCTGTTGGCGACAACTGCGGACTCCTTTTTGCGCAGCCTCACTGGTACCCGGCTGATCTCACACAGCGTTAATCAGCGATATTTTCTGCTGGTTCCTCGTTTTATTCTCCGGCCACTGGTTTCTCGGCAGTTATCGGATTAAACTTAAACGTCGCCTGCGTTTGCTGGCACTTATTAGGAGCAGGATCATGGGTAAAGCAAAAGAAACCAGCAAGGAAACCAAGAAACAAGCCGCCAAAACCCCAAAGGAAAAAAAGGCGGCAAAACAGGCCAAGAAACACGCCTCGGACACTACGCCAATACTTACCCGCTAAACCTGAATAGCCTCAACCCGGGGTGAGTCTATTTCACGTCGAATTCGAAACTGGCCGCAACTTGGCCTTCGATTACGACCTGAAGATGCCGGCGCCCGGCGGGTTCGCTCGGGCCGACCGCCCATTCCCCATAGATTTTGCCGTCCACGGGCACCAGTTGCCGCTGGCTGACCTGATTACGTCGTTGGCTGGCAGTATTCAGCACTTCACTAATCGGGTCAGTGTTTTTTTGCGCATCGGCTGACATCGGAAGCAAATACTCTTCACGCACACTCAGTGTCGGCCGGGTCGTGCTCACTTCAATAACCCAGCCATAGCGCTCGCCCTCTTTGTGCGGCACGATAAACGTCGGATCAAAGATTGTTTGTCGTGGATTACTGACATCGAAGGTGCCAAACTCGGCCCTGACGATGTCGATGGGTGCGCCCGGCACGTCCAGTGGTAAGGCAAATGCCGCCCCTGTCACACAGGCAAGCATAAGGAATGCCGACTTGCGTATCACGTCGATCATTTTCCGCATGTATTTCATCTTGAGCATCAAAATCACCGACTACGCGCAGCGTCAACCAGAAACTCCGCGTAGATCCTGCCCAGCGCCTGTTCCATAGCCACCGCAAAAGAGCCCAGCGAATCATCCGTCGCGGCTTGCTCGGCCTGATAGGTTTTGTTCACCCGCACTTTCTCACCCGCTTTCAAACTTAGTTCGAGTGAAACAACGGCTTTGCTGTTTCGCCCGGAAAGCACACGTTCGAAGCTGAGAACGCGCCCTTCGAGGACATCAGGTGCGCTGTTGCCAGACAGGTCCAGCGTGCCACCCAAACTGGCCGCAAGATGGCTTTGCACCATCTGCGCCGGTGGATACAGCCACAGGTGGTAGTGGTACTGGCGCAACTGGCGCAGATTCGATTCTTCGGCGTAAACAATCGGGCGTTCGGCATACAGGCTGTCAGCCCGGAATGCCTGCACAGCTACGGCACCGGGCAACGCTTTCGCCAACGGGATACTCACCGGCTGCAAGCGGTAATAACGGTCCGTCGGTGCCGGCGGCACACTGCCGCAAGCGGCAAGGAACAGGCAAAAAATCAAAAGACTGGCGTGTATTCTTTTCATTGCGGCGCTCCTGCGGCATCAACGGGCGGCTTACTGCTGATCAGCGCCGCCGGATTCTCGCGGATGGTACGGGAAAATTCATTGAGGTTTCGCCCAGCGGCTTCGAGCTGGTAGAGCGTCGCATCAACGCGGCGCAGCGACTCTTTCATGTCTTTTCCGGTACTGGTGACAATACCCCGCGAATCCTTGACCAGTCCTTCAACTTCGGCGCGCACACTGGAAAGATCATTCGACAATTTCATGGCGTTGGCCGATGCGCTATCCGCATTGCGCAACAGACTACCCCAGTGCTTGACGTTCTCCTCACTAAACAACGCATCAACTCGCCCCGCCGTACGATTGATACGCTCCATTGTTGAGCGCATATCAACCATCGCCGGCGTGACGTTCTGGCTGATCTGCACCAGCATCGGTTTGATGCTCGTTTCTGTTATCTTGCCCAGATCCGTCGCCAGCATAGCGACTGACTCCATCAGATTGATGCTGCCGCCACCGGGAATCTCTGCACCCGTTGTCAGCATGTCTCGCGCAATGCCTTCCTTGATCTCTACAAGTGGAGCGCTGAGCAAGCCGGGGGTGGCGATCACAGCACGGCTATCGGCCGGAATCTTCAAAGGCATGCGCAGGTTTAGCGTAATGCGATACCAGGTCCGGTTTTCCCGCGCCACCGGTTCGACCTTGGCGACGTTCCCGACATCGAACCCTTCGTAGGTCACTATCGTGCCTTCCTTAATGCCGGCCACGTTAGAGAAATGAGTTAAATACGTATCACCTTTAGCGCTATTCCCGGTGATCCGGTACAGCGCATAGAGCAGCACGACGGCCATGAGCAACACAAAGCTGCCGACAGCCAGATAATTGACGTTATCGCGTTTCATTGCATCGCCTCATTCAAAATATTTCCTTGGTCAAACGCTCCATGTACTCATCGGCGTTTATGGCTTCGTTTCTCGGCGTACGGTCAAGCAACGAGCGGATGCGCGGGTGATCGCTGGCACGCACCGCCGCAACCGTATCCGACATTAATATCCGGCCCTGATCAAGCACCGTGATGCGATCCGCAATTTTGAAGGCGCTGTCGAGTTCGTGTGTCACCACCACGATACTCATGTTCATTGCATCGCGCAGCGTCAGAATCAACTCGTCAAGCTCCGCCGACACCACTGGATCAAGCCCGGCGGAGGGCTCGTCGAAAAACAACAGCTTCGGATCCATGACGATAGCGCGTGCCAACGCCGCCCGCTTGATCATGCCGCCGGAAAGTTCAGATGGCATCAGGTTCTCGAAGCCGGCCAGATTGACCACCTCCAGCTTCATGCGGCTCATGATGCGGATGGTGTTCTCATCAAGCTTGGTATGTTCGCGCAACGGCAATTCCACGTTCTCACCGACCGTCATCGAATTGAATAACGCGCCCCCCTGAAAGGCCACCCCCATATTTTTGCGTAAGTCAAACATTTCGCTGGCATTCAGTTGCGTAATGTCCTTGCCGAGCAGTTTGATGCTACCTGATGTCGGTCGGTGCAGACCGAGCAGATGACGCAGCAGCGTGCTCTTGCCCGAACCGCTGCCGCCCATGATGACCATGATCTCACCCTGCCGCGCCTGACAGCTCACGTCGTCGAGTATCTTCCGGCTCCCGTAGTGGGTCACCAGATGGCTGACGTCGATGGCGTAGTCACTTGCATTCATCTAGCGGCTCGTCAGGAAAGTGAACACCATGTCTGCGAGAATAATGCCAATGCAACCGAGCACCACCGAGCGTGTCGTCGCCCGCCCGACGCCCTCGGCGCCGGCAGTCACGTTAAAGCCGTTGGCTGAACCAATTAGTGTGATGATGATGGCGAAAATAAAGCTCTTGAACACGCCGTGAATTACATCCTGAGCCACCAGCACTTCGAAGGTGCGATCAAAGAAAATCCCCATCGGCAAACTCAGTTCGCCAGCGCAGTACAAGGCCCCACCGAACAACGCAATCAAGTCTGACATGATCGTCAGCGCCGGTAACGTAATCAGCATGGCGGCGAGGAGTGGCGCAACGAGGTAGCGTACCGGGTTGATGCCAATCACACGCAGCGCATCAATCTCCTGCGAAATCTGCATGGTGCCGATGCGCGCTGCTATGGCTGACCCTGAACGACCGGCAACAAAAATACCGGTGATCAACGGTGCGAATTCGCGTGTCACCGACAGCGCAATACCGAGCACCACCTGCCCTTCGGCACCGAAGGTGCGCAAGGTGTAAATCCCCTGAATCGCCAGCATCATGCCGATGGCAAAAGACGCCAAGGCGACAATGGGGATCGCATCGACTCCGACACCAACGGCCTCCT
Organism: Burkholderiales bacterium; assembly: GCA_038203745.1. GTDB lineage: Bacteria > Pseudomonadota > Gammaproteobacteria > Burkholderiales > Rhodocyclaceae > Propionivibrio. The sequence goes on from JBBRDR010000114.1 coordinate 4,788, forward strand.
TGAATACCGCGCGCAGGCGCACCGGCTGCCGCCGCCAGCGCCCCATGATCAACCAATAGAAGGCCTCGACCAGCAACGCGGCGTGATAGCCGACCTCGCGCACCAATTGCACGCTGCGCTGGCCGATCTGCTCGACGAAGGAAAAAAGTCTATTCAATGTCACTAAATTATTAAAAATAAACCACGGAGCACACAGAGAGAATCAATTTTCATTTCCACGAAGCAACGGCGTCAACCAAGCGCGAATCTTTTTTGGTTTTTCTCCGTGCGCTTCGTGTTCTCCGTGGCTAAACAATATCTTCAAACGACGCATGGATGGGAAACACTTTGTCCAGCCGCGCCAGTTTCAAAACATTCATCGCGGACTGCGCCACGGACAGCAATCCGAATCCCAGCCCCTGTTTCTTGGCGGTTTGATAGCCCTCGACCAGACTCGCCACACCAGAGCTGTCCATGTAAGTTACCGCCGAGAGATCGACAAGCAGTGGCGATTTCTGCTTGAGGCAGTCGAGAATAGCTTCACGTGCTTTGGGTGAGGAGTGCAGGTCAACGTCGCCGGACAGGCGAACAATCTTGTACGGCGGGCGGTCTTCGATCTGAATATCCACTTGGCTTTCCTCAATAAATTCGCTTGGTCAGATGCAGGCAATTAACAAAACCTGCCGGCGCGGGTAAATAAACCACGCTGTCCATCAACTCGCGCATGAAGCGCACGCCCAGCCCACCGGGACGCAATTCATCCAATTCTCTCGGCTGCAGATCATCATCTGTCGCGGGCAAGCCATTATCCAGCAAATGCACCATCAACACAGCGTCATCGACAGCCAGACGTAATGTGAAATTGTGTCCATCTGAAAAACCATAGCCGTGCTGGATAATATTCATACACGCTTCGTTGATCGCCAACACCACCTGTTCACTGCATCCCTCAGCGCATCTAATACGCTGGCAGGCCGAACGCACTGCACCGCGTACAGCAGACAGCGCCTCGGTCGAGGCAGGGAAAACCTGATCGAGTACGCTCTCCATCAGCCAATCACCAGCAGGGTCAGGTCATCATGCAGACGCTCACCGGGCCGGGCCAGCGCGCCGGCCACACCGACAAGTTGCTCTGCCGGCGACAACAGGGAGTACTTATCGAGCAATGCTTTCAGGCCAAAAAGCTCCAGCATGCTGCCGTCCTTTGACCACCCCTCCGTCACCCCGTCGGTAAACAGATAAAGTCGCCCGCCGTCCAGTTGCAAATGTTGCTCGGCGTAATCCATGCCGGGCATGATGCCGAGCGGTGGCGAGGATTCTTCCAGTTCAAGATAGTCGCCTCGTTTGTTACGGAAAAGTGGCGGCTGATGTCCGGCATTGGCGAACACCACCTCGCCGCTTGCCGGTTCGAATACCCCCGCCGCCATGGTAACAAACATCCCGCGGCTGGCCGTTTCGACAATTTCATTGTTGAGCATGGCCAGCAGGCGCGCCGGCTCATGTACCGTCTTGCATAGGCAGCGGAAGAGACTGATCGTCTTGGCCATCAGCATGGCCGCGTTCATACCCTTGCCCGACACATCGCCGAGCCCCCAGGCGATGCGCCCGTCAGCGAGCGTGAAGAAATCGTAAAAATCGCCGGAAACCTCGAAGGCTGAAAGATTCAAACCCTGGACGGGAAAGCCCACTTCCGGCGCAGGCGGCAGCAGATCACGCTGGATCTCACGCGCCAGATCAAGTTCGCGTCGCATACGCTCCTGCTCAACCAGCTCCTCGGTCATTTGAGCGTTATGTACCGCCAGCGAAACCATACCGGACAAGACCTGTAAAAACTGCTTGTCAGCCTGATCAAAGAGGCCGTCGCCCTTGCGCTTGTTGATCACTTCCAGCGCCCCCAGCATGCGTCCTTTGACCATAAGCGGGGCGCACAGGATGGAGCGGGTTGTGAAGCCCGTGCTATCATCCACGGCCGTACTGAAATCACCGTCGGCCGAGACGTCGCGTACCATCTGGACACAATTTTCGGCCAGCGCACGGCCGACAATGCCCTGATTTTTGGCGATGGTCAGCCCTTCGATCGACACGGGTCCAGCGCAGGCCAGGCAGGTCAGTTTTTCGTTCGTCGCATCAAGCAGGAAAATGGACGCCGCTTCTGTATCCATGTAGACCATGATCTGATGGATGGCGTTATCCAGTGTTTCGCCCATTGCCGGAGAGCCGGAAAAATCCTGGCTGATGGCGGCAAGCAGTTCCAGATCACCCGACAGGCGGGGATTGTTGCCTTTATCGGCAAGTTGTTTGGCGTATTCGATCGTCACTTCAGGCCGCTCCGATTCGTCAGAATGCCGGAATGTGCATTATCGCAAAGTAATTGAAATTTGTTGGATTGTTCATGAACCGTTTTTTACCTTCGCTACTCACCATTTTCCTCGGCCTTGGCCTTGGTTTCCTTTTAAGCACGCTGTTCCGCCGTTACGCCAAGAATCAGGACACACTACCCAGCCTGCGTATTCAGCTACAGAAGCTATGTCTGCTGGTACTCAATCCCATTGCCTTTATCGGCGCTGTGTGGATTCTCCCCATAGAACGTGGCCCGCTCATCCTGCTGCCACTGGTCTGCATATTCGGCCAGGCCTCGGGCTTCTTCATCGGCTACCTGTCCATGCGCATCAAACCGCTGCCGCCGGCTCAAGCCATCGGCTTCCGTACTTCATGCTCGTTCACCAACACCGGCAACATGGGCGGGTTGATTGTCTACCTGCTGCTCGGCGAAGTCGCCTTCGCGCTAGTTCCGCTCTACAAGCTGTTCGAAGAATTCTGGTGCTACGGCGTACTCTTTCCCTATGCGCGCCAGCAGGCCATCAAGGCCGGGCTGATCCAGGAACGCGGTAAGCAACGCCACCCCTTGCTGCGTATCGCCAGCGACCCCTTCTTTCTGATTGTCGTGTGCTCGATCATGCTCGGCCTCACCTTCAATCTGCTCGACTTCGAGCGCCCGGAAGTTTATGCAGAAATCAATTCCTGGCTGATTCCAACGAGTTCTTTTCTTCTGCTGGCGGCCATCGGCACACAGATCCGTATCGGACGCATTCCTCTTTACTGGAAACCAGCGCTGGCCATTTCACTGCTGCGCATGTGCCTGATCCCGTTCTGTGTTCTGGGGTTTGCCCTGCTCCTCGGCTTTGGCTCTGGCGACGTGCTGACCCTAAAAACCATCGCCATTATGGGCATAATTCCGATGGCTTTCATCAGTCTCGTTCCAGCCAGCCTCTACAATCTGGATTCCGACTTGATCAGCACAGCATGGCTCTTCACTACCGGCAGCCTGATTGTTTCGGTACCGCTGCTGTCTTTTTTGCTGGCCTGAAAACTCATCGCGCCTGCAGACCGATCTGTATGGGGCTGCAAACTGATTCGTCGATGAACAGGACTCAAAAATTTTGAGTCTGCCTCCTTTATTTCCACCGTTTCCTCAGAGGTGTCTAATTTTCAGTCCACCAAAGAGCCGGGCAGATTTTCGCGCGGCTCCGGGTCGGGAATATTGATCGCTGTCGCTGTCGTTCTCACCATCGGAGTAAACGCGGTCTGCTGACCCACATCGGCCGGCGATTGCTTGGCCAGCATCCAGACGATGTAGGCCAGCAAGAGCTCAATCAGTACGTACCACGCCGGCAGCGCAACGACCCCGAGATAATTCATGAGGCTGCCAACCAGCATCGGGCTTAGCGCCGCACCGATGCCATAGACCAGCAACAAACTTCCGTTAGCGGAAAAGACTTCGCTTGCGGTGAGCCGGTCCATCATGCGGGCAACCGCCAATGGATACAGGGCAAAGGAAAACCCGCCGTAGATAAAGCCACTGATATAGGCCAGATAGGTATGTTCTCCACCGGCAAAAAGCATCAGCAGCGCGAACGCGGCGGCAACAAGGGAAATCACCGAAATGACATGCCCACGGTCCAGCCGGTCGGTCAGAAAACCGATGGGCCATTGCAGGGCGGCACCACCAATGATCGACAGACTCATGAACGTCGCCACGCTGGCATTGTTCATGCCGCTCTGGTCAGCCCAGACCACGCTTAAACCCCAGAACGCCCCCTGCGCCAAGCCGGAGAACAGCGCTGTAACGAAAGCCACCGGGGCTTTGTGATACAAATTGCGCAAGCCCAGTGGCGCAACGTTTTCAATCACCGGTTGTGTCAAACGAGTCGAGGATACCGGTATGGCGGCGGCGCAAACGAGTACGGCGGCAATGGCGAACAGGGTCTGGCTGCCCGGCGACGCCCAATTGAGAAATTGCGGAGCAAAGGCCAGCGAGCCAAGACTCACGACCATATAAACGGAAAATATCCGTGCGCGATGAGCCGGCTGGGCGTAGCTGTTCAACCAGCTCTCGACAATCGTATACAGGCCAATCATGGCCGCGCCGGCGATGAACCGCAGCAATGCCCAGAACCAGGCGTCGATCAGCAGTCCGTGCAGCAGCGTGACACAGGCCACTACGGCGGTGAAGAAAGAAAACGCCCGGATATGGCCAATCCGGCGAATCATCGACGGCACAAAATAGGTTCCGGCAAGATATCCGGCAAAGAATGCAGAGCCAAGAAAGCCCAGCGCCTGCGTGCCAAACCCTTCAAGGCCACCTCGGATCGCCAGCAGAGAGGTGAGCAATCCGCTGCCGACCAGTAAAAAGGACAAGCCCAACATAAGTGAGACGAGAGGCAACAGATGAGAAATCAAAAGACACAACCTTAAAAGACATTGTCACCATTCAGGAATGGCTGAAATCAGAAAAGATCACGTCAGGACATTCAACGCGACCAGACTCAAGGTTACACGTCATCGCTGTAACATGAAAAGCCTCACGAGAGCACCGGTTGTGGCAAAACAAACTCGCCGCAACGCTCATCAGCTGGCAAACCAAGGCATTGCCTGAATACCGCATGGAATGGCGATCCGCAAGCACAACACCCCAAACACCGCGTATTTATTGACTTGCAGGCCGGCAACATAGTGTTACGCGCATTTGCTTGCCAGCCCGCCCGTTTTGCCTGACCATGTCTTCTTTGATTATGCGTGTTGTTTATCGCCAACGGCCCATTCATGCTGCCTCTAACTCAACGCCCCTTGTTCCGCCGCGCACTGATCGCGCTAGTCGTTTTCGCCGCTCTGGCCGCCCTCTTCTGGTGGATCGGCCGGCCGAAACCCATAGCCATCGTCGTCAAGGAAATTGACACCGGCAAGGTTGAGTCGAGCATCGCCAACACCCGCGCCGGCACCATCGAGGCCTGCCAGCGCACCAAGCTGTCGACCATCATGGGGGGCCGTATTGAGGTGCTGGCGGTAAAGGAAGGCGACCGCGTCAAGAAGGGCCAGTTGCTCATGAAGTTGTGGAACGATGATCAGCAGGCGCAGAGTACACTGGCCATGACACAGGTTGTCACTGCACGACAACGCGTAAACGAAGCCTGCGCACAAGCCGCCAACGCCGAGCGCGAGGCAGGACGCCAGACCTCACTGCGTGAAAAAGGCTTTGTTTCCAATTCGCGCGAGGAGTCCGCA
>JBBRDR010000115.1:0-10232 GCA_038203745.1 Burkholderiales bacterium
TCACCGGCGTCGTTGAGAATACCTTCCAGAATCTGGTGACACGGGTAGATGAAGAGAACGACCGCGTCGAATTGAATCACGGTAAGTTGGTGTTCGACCTGATGGGCAATACCGTCGAAAACAACAACAATACTGCCGACGTACCGCAGCAGTATTTCCCGGACGAATTGCAGGTGGGCAAGCACTGGACCTCGTTGAACAACGTGGTGATGAAAACAGGACGTTCCGCCGGCCAAACGAAGCGGGTCGAGATGGAAGTGCGCATCCCGGAACGTGAAAAGATTCGCATTCCGGCGGGCGAGTACGACGCCTTTCGCATCGAGGCCAGCGGCTGGTCAGTCGGCGAAGGTAAAGCAACGCAAATCGAGATCAAGCTCTGGGTCGTGCCGGGCATCAACATGTTCATCCGCCGGGAACGGATCAAGCGACGCGGCAGCCGCCTCATCGAATCGAAGCGGACTGAACTCATTGCCATTCGCCAAGCGGCTTCAGGACTGACGGATTAACAATCGGCACAGCACAGTCAGTTCCCAGCGTTAGTTTCATTGGGAATTTCAAAGGTTGAAATACCCAACTTGCCGAATTATGGCAGCACAATGAAGATCATCTCCTTCTTGGCCTAAGGCCACTCCATTGACGAAGAAAATGCAATCCGCAAGAGACTCACCCACCTGGGCGAACCGGTTGATCCGCCGCATCTCACTCCAGCCAGAGGCTCTCTGCTGCGGTAAGCCGTCGGGCAGTATGTCGACGATTTGCTGATCGGGCCTCTGCCAGAGAACGAGATCAATCAGCGTATAGCCTGATAACGTCGTGAAGGCGAGCTTCTGACGCTGCCCGACGGGACGCGAATTTCAGTGCGCATCAGGTGAGGCAATCTGGAAATCTGGTGGGAAAGCACGGTTGACGATGGACAGAAGGTGCGGAGATACTTCGGGCATGGCGGTTGAAATTCCTTTCCCTAACGTGGATGAAGCTAACAGCCCGCAGGACGAAAGCACATGAAAATCACACCACTCGCAACCGGGCTGATGCTAATCGCGGCGTTCGTCATGAGCGGCTGTTCGGGCGACAGACCGCAGACCGATTCGGGCTTCAAGGACAGCCGACTTGCACCTTGCCCGACTTCGCCCAACTGCGTATCCTCGCAGGCCAGCATTGAAACCCAGCGAGTCGAACCATTGCGCTACAAAGGCGTCGCGGTGGAAGCGAAAAGCAGGCTGCTGGCCGTGCTCAAGGACATGGAGAGAGCGCAAACCGAGAGCGCGGACACCAACTATATTCATGCCGAATTCCGATCCGCACTGTTTGGTTTTGTGGACGACGTTGAGTTTTACTTCGATCCTCCTGGCGTGATTCAGGTGCGCTCAGCCTCGCGCGTTGGCTATTCCGACTTTGGTGTGAATCGCAAACGGGTTGAGGTAATCCGCACCCGCTTCGCCGCTTCGGGAAGCTCAGGCTCATGAGCGCGCCGAATGCACCGATGGCCAAGGAACGGGTGCGCGGCGCGCTGTGGGGCATGTTCGTCGGCGATGCGCTGGCCATGCCCGTACATTGGTATTACGACGTAGCGGCCTTGCTGCACGATTTCGGCACCCTCCGCGATTACCACGCCCCCAAGGCACGCCATCCGGGTTCAATAATGGCGCTGGCGAACACCGCCCAGGCGGGCCGTGGCTCCCAAGAAGGCAACGTGGTCGGCGGTGTCATTCTCAAGGGCAAGAAACATCACTGGGGCCAGGCCAACCGCCACTATCACCAGGGCATGCAGGCTGGCGACAACACGCTCAACCTGCTCTGTGCACGGGTACTGCTGCGCACGCTCAACGCGTCCGGCCGTTACGATCCTACCGATTTTCTGCGCAACTACGTGGCCTTCATGACGGCGCCCGACAGCCACAACGATACCTACGCCGAGTCCTATCACCGCGACTTTTTTGCCAATTACGCACGGGGAGTATCGCCGGAACGCTGTGCCGGCGCAGAGGGGCATGACACGGCGTCGATCGGCGGACTGGTCGGCTTGCCGCCCGTTATTTTCGCTGCGCTGCATCCGGACGGCGGTGCGCAAGGGGAGATGGCGGCTAATGCAAATGCGCTAACCCAGCTGCGACTGACTCACTGTTCAAGCAAACTGGAACGCTACGCCCTGGAATTCAGCAATCTACTGGTTGGCCTGGTAAAAGATCCGTCCGCGCGCATCGCCCCTCTGGCGTGCGCCGCGGCGGAACGGCTAGGCTTCCCAGCCGGCCAGGTGATCGAGCGCAGCCGCCGCCAAACATCCGACAGCGATGTTATCGGCAGCCTGCTTAGTTCCGCTTGCTACATCGAGCACTCCTTCCCGGCTGTCCTGTATCTGGCGGCGCGTTACGCCGAAGATTTCGAAGCCGCGCTGGTCACCAATACCAACGTGGGCGGCGACAACTGCCACCGGGGGGCGGTGCTGGGCGCCATCCTCGGGGCGACGCTAGGCTTTTCAGCCATTCCCGCGCGCTGGATCGACGGGCTGACGGCGCGCGCCGCACTCGATGAGGAAATCGAGACCTTCATCGCCCGCTTTGGCTAGGCACGCAACGGCAGAAAAACCTGATAGCAAGAACCCTACCCTATGGGACAGGCAAGGTCGAATGACCAGATGTCGACCTACCAGAACTAGCAGCGCAACAAGGGTACGACGCGGGCGATCCTTGAACCCTTTCAGAAGGAATTGTGGGCGGTCGGCATCAGCAAGGGCAACGATTCCTTCTGAAAGGGCAAGGTCAATACCTTCATCAAAGAGTACCGCGTCAAAGGTGGCTTTGAGCAGCTGGGCGACCGCTACCTCAAGGAAATGAAGGACGAGTTCAAGCGACTGGGCTATTCCTTCTTCCTCTAGCGGCAAAGCCGAATCGACAACTTGAATTCCTTAGTAATCCAGCGACACGGGCGGCCGGTTTCGCTGGCCGCCCTGCTTGTTTCCTGGTGCCTCGTTGCCTTGCTGACCGCAGCACTCTTCAGCTTTGCCTTCAGCCAGTTGCACTACGGCTGGAACTGGGGAGCGATCTAGGACTATCGGCAAAAGTTTTTGCAAGGATGGCTGATGACCGTCGCGATTTCTGCGGCGGCCTTGCTGATCGGTCTGCTGACCGCGCTGGCCAGGCGTTCGGCTTTTCTGCCGCTGCGTTACTCGGCCATGCTCTACGTCGAAATAATCGGCGGCACACCGTTACTGGTGCAAATCCTGATCCTCTTCTATGTCGTTACCAACGCGTTTGGCATCGAAAACCGCGATGTGGTGGGTGTACTGACCCTCTCCCTTTTCGCCGGGGCCTATCTGGCCGAGATGATCCGTTCCGGTATCGAAAGCATCCATGATTCGCAGCTCGAATCGGCGCGTGCCATCGGACTGACACGCACTCAAACCTACCGTTACGTCATCTTTCCGCAGGTGGTGCGCCAGCTTATCCCGCCCTTGACCGGACAGTTCGCGTCGATCATCAAGGACTCGTCACTGCTCTCGATCATCGCCGTCAGCGAGTTCACGCTAAACGCCCAGGAGGTTAATGCTTTCACCTACAGCACCCTAGAGAGCTATCTGCCTCTGGCGGCTGGCTACCTGCTGCTGACGCTACCGATTTCGCTGCTCAGTCGCATTCTGGAACGGAGGTTCCACTTTGCGATTTGAGTTCTGCACCATCAGCAAACAATTTGGAAAGCAGCAGGCGCTACGCGATGTCACCTTGTCTGTTTCGGACTTCCATTCACTGGCCATCATCGGCCCTTCCGGAGGTGGCAAGACGACGCTATTGTCTATCATCGCTGGTCTTGAAAGACCTGAAACTGGGCGCCTGAGTATCGATGAAGAATGGCTCGATTTTTCTGAAGAGTCTTTGCTCTCACACCGTCGGAGTATTGGCAGCGTCTTTCGGGCCGACAACCTCTTCCCGCACCTGACGGCGAAGGAAACGTCCTGCTTCCGCTGGTCAAGGGACATGGCCTGCCGGTAAGCGAGGCGCAAGAAATTGTTGAATCATTATTCGACCGATTTCAACTCTCACCCCATGCCGACCGGCGACCGGCGGAGCTCTCCGGCGACCAGCAGCAGCGGTTCGCCATCGTCCGGGCCATCGCCATCAAGCCGCGTTTTCTTATTTTTGACGAACCGACATCAGCCCTTGACCCGGAGATGACTGCCGAAGTCCTCAACTTCATCTCCGAGCTGCGTGCTGAAGGGCGTAACCTGATTATCGTCACGCACAACATGGGGTTTGCGCGCGAGGTATCCGATCGGTGTCTGTTTATCGCCGAGGGTAGATTACTGGAGCAAGGGAGTTCGGCAGACTTGTTCAGCATCCCGCGCAATCCACTGCTGCTGAACTTTCTCGCCAAGGTGCTCCTCTACTGACGCCACCGGCTTGAGGGTCGGATTATGTGCCTCGTTGCTGCTGAACTGCCGCGGTGAAGCGGCTGCCCGAATCCGAGACTAGAGTTCCTGCTCTGAATGACAGAAAATCCTCTGTTCCCAGAGCCTACCGAGACAGAATGCGCAAAGAATCCGCAAAAGGATAGCGTCTCGGCAGAAAATCAGGGGTCAAGGCAATTCAGGCACGCTAAAAAAAGAAATTGAATAAGACCGCCTTAGCCCAGCTAAGCGAAGGAACGGGGTGGGTGGAAGAAGAATTGCGCCGGGCATGCTGGGCCTCATTTGACCAGGGGACGGATGCTAGAAAAACCGCCATCAAGCGACCAGATCTGCCCTGTGACGCGCGAGGCCGCATCAGACAGGAGCCAGACCAACAACTCGGCCAGTTCATCCGGCGACCCGATGCCAGACAGTGGATACTGCCGGGCTGCAGCCTCACGGGCAGCAGGACTGGCGATGATACCGGCTGAAGCCGGCGTTTCCATGAGGCCCGGCGCCACGGCATTGATACGGATACCGTTGGCCGCATACGTTGCGGCGGCACCCCGAACCAAGCCCTCGAGCCCGGCCTTGGCGGCAGCAACGGCTTCGTGGTTGGGTGTGCCAATGCGCGCTGCGGCGGAAGAAACCAGCACCGCCGCACCTGGACTACGCGCCTCGCGCAAGCCACCGACAAAGGCTGATAGCGTGTGGAAGGCGCTAACCAGATTGGCGCTCAGGCAATCGTTGAAATCCTCTTCGCTCATGCGGTGCATGGCACCGAGTCGAATATTGCCGACGCAATGAGCCAGCACGGTAGGCAACATCTGATGGTTTTGGGCTGCCTGCATAATCTGCCGGGCACCGGCTACAGTCGAGCAATCGGCTTCCACCTGCAGGTGTTGGTCACCAAAGGCTAGGACCAAGTGTTCAACTTTGCGGCTGGTAACGATCAGTTGCCAACCATGGGCGGCAAGCCGCGCGACAACGGCACGGCCGACGCCGCCGCTGGCACCAGTGACCAGTGCAATTTTGTTCATTAAATTCTCCTTGTTTGACGTTCGATCGGTCCTGAACAACAAAGTTAACTAACCAAATCTGAGCGAAACAAAATGATTGCTCTAGCAGTCCTACTGAGACAAGATAGGAATCGCATGGTTCTAGTTATTTTGCTTAACGCTTGCCTATGTCGTCAGTCTTTTTCACCAGACTTGCCTTATTGCCGGGCGTGATGCTGACGTTGCCACCCAAAGGATTGCCAGAAGTGAACCGATACCAACCCGACCCCCAAACCTGCTGAATGCGCGCGCGAAATAAATCCGAACGACCAAGCAAACGCTGCTTTTGCTGTGGTCGTCCGTACTCCTGGCGGAAAAAATGGGCTGCCGTTTGGGCCGAAGTAAAGTATTGCTCGGAGCGCTGCCGGCGAGATGGAAGACAAAAGTAATGACAACACTCCGCCTTATTCTCGGCGACCAGCTCAATCCAACGCATAGCTGGTTCTCGGCGCCTGATGACAGCGCGGTTTTCGTTCTTATGGAGATTCGTGAGGAAACCAATTACATCCTGCACCACGCCCAGAAAATCATCGCCATTTTCGCCTCCATGCGGGACTTCGCCCGACAAATACGAGCCTTAGGCCATCGTGTGCATTACATCGCCATTGATGACCCGGCCAACCGGCAATCATTCCCCGCTAATCTGGATGCCCTAATCGCCGAATACTCGGCCTGTGCCTTCGAGTACCAGGCTCCTGACGAATGGCGGCTCGACCGGCAACTCGCCGACTACGCCAGCAAAATTGCCAACCACCGCGCCATCCACGCCCGGATGGTTGATAGCGAGCACTTTTACACCGATCGCAACGAGGCTGCACAATTCTTCGCTGAGCACAAGCAATGGCGGATGGAGCACTTCTATCGCAAGATGAGGATTCGTCATGGGGTGCTGATGGCCGGCCTTGGAAAGCCGCTAGGTGGACAATGGAATTTCGATCAGGAAAACCGCAAGGCTTGGCCCGGCCTGCCGCGTGAGCCGGCTGACTGGCGTAGCGAGCACGATCATTCGGCGTTGTGGGAAAGCATCCAGCAATCAGGTGTTGCCAGCTTTGGCCAGCCGAATGCGCAGCATTTCCTGTGGCCCTTGAATCGGTACGAAGCCTTGCAGCAACTTGATGATTTCATCGCCGAAGCCTTACCGCATTTTGGCGATTATCAAGATGCGCTGACCCATCGCTCTTGGCGCCTTTTCCACTCGCTGCTTTCCTTTGCGCTGAATACCAAAATGCTCAATCCGCGTGAGCTCGTCTCCAAGGCTGTCGAGGCTTACGAATCCAACCGTGTGCCGTTGGCGGCGGTGGAGGGCTTTATCCGGCAGATTCTGGGCTGGCGCGAGTATATGCGTGGCGTGTACTGGCTGAACATGCCCGGCTATGCGGCGCAGAACTATTTTGGTCACCAACGCCCGCTACCTTCATGGTTCTGGACCGGCGAGACAAAAATGCGCTGTCTGGCACACGCGATCGGCCAGTCCCTGGAGCACGCCTATGCCCACCACATTCAGCGCCTGATGGTCATAGGCAATTTTGCGTTGCTGGCCGGGCTCAATCCGGCGGCGGTGCATGGCTGGTACCTCGGTGTTTACATTGATGCCTTTGAGTGGGTTGAACTGCCCAACACCGTCGGCATGAGCCAATTCGCCGACGGCGGCAAGCTAGCGACCAAGCCTTACGTGTCAAGTGCGGCCTATATCGACCGCATGGGCGATTATTGCAAAGGCTGCCATTACGACAGCAAGGCGCGCGTTGGCACTCAGTCTTGCCCCTTTAATGCTCTGTATTGGGATTTCTTTGCCCGCAATGGCGAACGATTGTCAACAAACCCAAGGTTGGGGATAGTCTATCGCCAACTCGACAAAATGAACCCGGAAGCCTTGGCTGCTGCGCAGGGCAAAGCAGACAGAATCCGCGCCGAAATCGATAATTTGTAGGCAAACCGCCTGAAGCAGGCTCAAGTAAAACCCTGGATGAGAGAATCTAAATGACTAAATTAAATACGCTGTTCAAGAACAGAGGCCTGCACGTGGCGTCGATCACCCGCGCGTTTTTCAGCCTTGCTACGCTGGCCCTTGGACTGATGCCCGCCACTAGCCACGCGATTGAAGAACCCGCCTACACCATAACGCGTACGCTGAACGGCATTGAAGTGCGCGACTACGCCGCCTACACGGTCGCCGAGGTCTTGGTTGAGGCGAATGCAGACGATGCGGGAAACCTCGCTTTTCCGATTCTGGCTGGCTACATCTTTGGCAAGAATAAGGGCGAGCGCACGATGGCCATGACCGCGCCTGTAACGCAAACAGCCGTGCCAATGAAGATGGAGATGACGGCTCCAGTTACTCAAACGCCCTCGGGTAGCGGCTTTCTCGTGCAGTTTGTGCTGCCCGGCGGGATCACGCTAGCCAATGCACCTGAGCCTCTTGACTCCCGTATCACCTTGCGCGAAATACCGGCTAAACGTGTAGCAGTCATTCGCTACTCGGGATTCTGGTCGGAGTCTAACTACAAGGAGCATCTAGCCAAATTGCAGGATGAACTGCGCGCTGCCGAGATCAGTTGGAGCGGCAATCCGGTTTTCTCGCGCTATAACGCGCCATTTACACCGTGGTTTCTGCGGCGCAACGAAGTATGGCTTCAGCTGGAACCATGAAAATCGACAGCCGATATGGTTTTTTGCGCAAGCCACATCTTGCGCTACTAATCTTTGCAGCCTGCATGGCTAGCTCTGCCTTGGCATCTGACGGGTGGGAAGGCATTAACACAGGCACGGCCGTACTTTTCCGGCATGCACTCGCGCCCGGCGGTGGTGACCCACAGGGTTACACGCTTGATGATTGCCGCACCCAACGCAATCTGAGCAAAGAAGGACGCGCCCAGGCGCTCCGTATTGGCGCAGAGTTTCGGCTCCGGCACATTGAAATTGGCGCAGTCTGGTCATCACAGTGGTGTCGCACGCGCGACACGGCCGATCTGGCCTTCCCCGGGAAACGTGTCGACCAGGCCGCCTTTAACTCATTTTTCAATGAGCCGGCAGTGGTGGCAGAAAAAACACGAAAAGCGCTACAGCTTTTATCCGCATGGCGCGGACCGGGCGTGCTGGTAGTAGTCACTCATCAAGTCAATATCACCGCCTTGACTGACATCGTGCCAAGCTCCGGTGAGGGTATCGTGGTCAAGCCTTCGGCGAGCGGTTTGCAGATTGTGGGGCGCATCAAACCTTAGGTAGGCACTTTCCTGTGTCGGAGTGAAATAGCGCAACCGCTTAAACACCGTGCAAGCCAACGGCACGGAAATGTTTTTTTCAGAATGTTACTTATTGGCGGAGGGCAAGGCTAACTAAAGATAGCGGTGGCCGACAGCACTCAAAGCTTGACCATACCCCATCGCGGTCAGAGATCATAGAGGGTCGCAGAATCAGATTTCGTTCAATCAACAAGGAGTCTGAAATGGAAAACACTCAATGCCGCGAACCCTGGAACAAAGGGAAACTGTTCGGGCAGAAGCCACCCCTGAAGCTGAAGGACATATCGGCTATCCGTAGCGGGTGATGCGCGTTAAAGGAAACCAACGATTGCGAACGCGTGAAAAAAATTGAACTCACATCACGCTTGTTTGTCCTAGACAAAGAGACTATAAATCTCTACACCCTTTTTACTTACCTTTTGGAGAACAGCATGAAATCTAAAATCAAGTCCGCATTGGTTGCCGCTTCGTTTGCCTTGTTAAGTTTGTCTGCCACGGCCGCCGACAAGGACATCGTCGATACCGCAGTCGCCGCTGGAAGTTTCAATACATTGGCCACTGCAATACAAAAAGCCGGCCTAGTCGAAACGCTCAAGGGTAAGGGCCCGTTCACAGTTTTCGCGCCGACCGACGAAGCCTTTGCCAAGATACCCAAAGCCCAGCTTGACGCTTTGCTTATGGACAAGGCCAAACTCTCGGCCGTGCTGACTTACCACGTGGTACCGGCTCTGGTGCTGGCCAAGGACGTGAAGGCCGGTGAAGTAGCGACGGTGCAAGGTGGCAAACTGACCATCACCACGGACGGCGGCGTCAAGGTTAACAATGCCAAGGTAGTCACTACTGATGTAATGGCCAGCAACGGTGTTATTCATGTCATCGACACCGTCCTGATGCCAAAGTAAGTGCTCGGAAACGGATTGCCTGTAAATGTTTGTCTAAGTCAATAGTATTTTCCCGATGATCAACAGATCCGGCTTGGTAGCCGGATCTGTTTCTCTTTTTATTACGTGCGCTCTGCGATCAACAATTGGCGGGCGACTTTGATTGGCTCAGCGGATCATCGGGAAGAGAGCTCAATCGATCTGGCGGAAAAGGCCATCATCGACAAACTCGCAGCATCATTGAGGATCTTATAGGTCCCGTGTTCGGCAATAAAGGGCGCGCATACCCCTCACGTCCGTGTTGGTGTTGGTTTAGGTTTGTTTGACGTCTGCCCTACACGCGATGAGGGTGCAGGACGCGCGAGCGTCTGCGGACAAACGTTGAATAAATCTAAACCATTCCGGCCGTTCGCTTGCCAATACCCATCAGTCAGCAATGTGACGGATACCCGTCATTAGGCTTGAAGTCGTAGAGACCGATGTTCTTGGCTTTCCCAGGCCATAGCCAGAATAATTTTTCGGCAACATGCCGGGCATAGTGACCCCCGAGAAATTCGGGTCGGCTGAAATCAGGGATTAGCCTGGGGTTACGGCTTGTTCACACCCAAGCTGTGGCGAACTTCAAACTGGGGTGACTGGGCCAGTTTGACCACCAGATTTGCCACGCTCT
>JBBRDR010000116.1:0-10120 GCA_038203745.1 Burkholderiales bacterium
AGCCACCGCATGAATAAAATCGGTCTGCCGGCACAAGAAAGCCGGCGTCTGCAGCACATCAACGACTGAAGCCACGGCAACGATATCTTCCTCGGCGTGCACATCGGTCAACACCGGCACACCAGTCTGGCGCCGCACTTCTGAAAGGATTTTCAGGCCCTCATCCACCCCGGGGCCACGGACAGACTTTCCGGAACTACGATTAGCTTTGTCGTAAGAGGCCTTAAAAATATAAGGCACACCAAGACGAGCGCAAATTTCTTTCATCTGCCCGGCAACATCTACACATAACGAAAGCGATTCAGCGGTGCACGGACCGGCAATCAGAAAAAGCGGTTTATCCAGTCCGACGTCGAAGCCACACAACCTCATGCCTGCGCCTTGCCATCAATGGCTGCTTGGACAAATGACGTGAACAGCGGATGCCCGTTACGCGGCGAGGAGGTGAATTCCGGGTGGAACTGGCAGCCGACAAACCACGGATGCAACGTTTTTGGCAATTCAACCATCTCACACAGATTGGTCACGGGCGCGCGGCCGGCAACAACCAGTCCCTTGGACTCAAGGTCACCAAGCAGCGTGTTGTTGACTTCATAACGATGACGATGGCGCTCAACGATCTGGGCTTTGCCGTAGATTTCGCGCGCCAGCGATCCCTCACCCAGATTGCACGTTTGTCCGCCTAGGCGCATGGTGCCACCAAGATCGGAGTTCTCGTCGCGTTGTTCAAGCTTGCCGGAAGCATCCTGCCACTCAGTAATCAGGGCAATTACCGGATACGGCGTATCTTTTTCAAACTCAGTGCTGTGTGCCTCAGCCATACCGGCGACATTGCGCGCGTATTCGACAACGGCCAGTTGCATACCCAGACAGATGCCGAGATACGGCAACCTGTTTTCACGAGCGTAACGTATTGCCGCGATCTTGCCCTCGGTTCCACGGCGGCCGAAGCCTCCCGGCACTAGAATGGCATCCATACCTTTCAGTGAATCACAGCCTTTGCTCTCGATCTCTTCGGAGTCGATGTAGTGAACCTTGACCTTGCTGTGCGTGTAAATACCAGCGTGAACCAACGCCTCGGTCAAGGATTTGTATGATTCGGTCAGATCGACATACTTTCCGACAAAGGCAATATTGACTTTGTGTTCCGGGTGCTCAAGTGCATAAACAAGATTTTTCCATAACGTCAGATCAGCTGCCTTGGCCAGAATGTTAAGTTTGTGGCAGACGATCTCATCGAGCATCTGCTCGTGCAGCATGCCCGGAATCTTGTAAATTGAATCGGAATCGAGCGCCTCAATCACAGCCTCTCGCTGAACGTTGCAGAAGAGCGCGATTTTATTTTTATCGTCTTCCGGAATGTGGCGATCAGCACGACATAGCAAAACATCGGGCTGGATACCGATTTCGCGCAGTTCTTTTACTGAGTGTTGTGTCGGCTTGGTCTTCAGCTCACCAGCCGTCGGGATGTAAGGCACCAGCGTGAGATGCATGTAGCATGCATTATTACGCCCTTCCTGCAGCCCCATCTGTCGAATGGCTTCAAGAAAAGGTAAAGACTCGATGTCACCTACAGTACCGCCAACCTCGACGATGGCCACATCAGCACCTTCCGCACCACGGCGGATATGGTTCTTGATCTCATCAGTGATGTGTGGAATGACCTGTACCGTCTTGCCGAGATATTCCCCGCGCCGCTCCTTCTTGATCACCGTTTCGTAAATCTGACCCGTTGTAAAGTTGTTGCGCTTACCCATCTTGGCACTGGTAAAGCGCTCGTAATGCCCCAGGTCAAGGTCTGTTTCAGCGCCATCTTCAGTGACGAACACCTCACCGTGCTGAAACGGGCTCATCGTACCCGGGTCCACATTGATGTAAGGATCAAGTTTGATGTGGGTAATCTTGATTCCGCGGGATTCGAGGATTGCGCCCAAAGACGCTGCGGCGATGCCCTTGCCAAGAGAGGACACCACACCGCCGGTTACGAAGACATATTTGATCATGGAGATATCTGCAGCGGGAAAGCCGAATTGTAGCCGAAAAACATGAAGAGCCAAAAGGGGTGCAAATTGATTGCCAAATCAGCTTACCCCGACACGGCTGTCACAATCGATTATTATTCGCATTTGTTCCAGATAATAAGCAACGCCGAGGCAAACATGAATCCATGCATAACGACTCGCCCCGCAATCCGGACAAGCCGATTAGGCCAAGCTTTCCGCATGACGGCTTTTGTAGCACTGGGAACACTAATGCTAGGCATAGCCGCCTGCGGGAAAACGACGGAAAACACCACTTCTTCAGAAAAAAACGAAGCTCCCCCGACAATTGAATCCCCGCTGTCCAAGGCAACGGTACTTGGTGATCTCGCTGAAATAAGAACGTTGCTCAAAGAAGGGGCGGATATCAACGTTACCGATGCTCTGGGTAGAACACCTCTGCACATGGCAGCTTTTTACGGCCGTCTGAAATCAACCGAACTTTTGATTAGCAACGGGGCTAACGTTGATGCCAAGGATCGCGTCGGAATGACGCCACTACATGCCGCTGTGCTGTCCGGAGGTCGCCAGGAGGTTGAACTATTGTTGGACAAAAAGGCGGACATTAAAGCTCAATCGGATTCTGGACAAACCGCTTTGCATTTTGCAGCAGCAACAGGCCAGCCAAAACTCTCCAAATACCTTATACAACGCGGCGCTGATCCAATGAGCAAAGACGTCGATGGTAAAACCCCGCTGTTTTACGCCACAAAAAACAAGCACCCACAAACAACAGCCCTGCTCCAGAGCTATTCCACCAAGGACTAAATCGACTTTGCCAATCAACGTCAATCAAAGCGTATGAACGGCTTGCCTGCGTCAACGCTTCGATTGCCAAGTTGCAGACCAGCCGCAACAGGTTTGTCGTGCAGAATGATATGGCGCTCGAACCAGAGTTCAACGTAACGCAGGAACGAGTAGGCATCGGATGCGCCACTGCGGACGCTATCAAGCGCAATTTTCACGGCTTTAAGATCATCCCGATGCACTCTGATGTGCTCAAGAAAATCCACACCCGCCTCTGCGGCGATTTCTTCCTCGGTTGTAAAATGCTTTTCCAGCGAATTCAACAAACGCTCAAGCTCATCAATGGGCAGGTAATTATTCCGAAAGTAGGCTTCTTTGAGCGTTTCGATATAAGCGAAAATGGCTTCGTGCTGCGCGTCGATCACAAGATAATCGACCACCAATGCTTCTGGTAGCAAACCGGCACCCTGGATTTTCATTTCAGACTCTCTCCAGAAACGGTCATATACATCTAATTTTTGAGTATAGACAGGCTCGATAAATACTACAAGTGCTGCGTACTGAGCGAATCAGGATAAATTAAGAAAAACACAAAGCAGTGTGCGTTACATTGCTTCGCCACCTCGAATCAAGCCGACCGCAATACCCTCAATTTCCACTGACTGCTCACGGGTATCAATGACAATCGGATCGAAATCGGGATTCTCGGCAATAAGCTCAACAATGCTGCCGTGCTGACGAAAGCGCTTCACGGTTACATCTTCATCCAGCCGGGCCACCACGATCTGACCATTTCGTGCTTCGCTACTACGATGCACGGCCAACAGATCTCCGTCCAGAATACCGGCATTGAGCATCGACAAACCACGCACACGCAATAGAAAATCGGCGCGCGGCCTGAATAGGTTAGCATCAAGAGCGTAGCGCCCCTGCACATTTTCCACTGCAAGAATGGGGCTACCGGCGGCCACACTGCCGATAAGCGGCAGTCCAAGTTGCTCGACCAGGCGTATGCCCCGCGCCGAGCCAGGTTCAAGAATGATGATGCCTTTCTTGGCAAGCGCTTTGAGGTGCTCTTCCGCCGCATTGTGCGAGGCAAAACCGAAAGCATTGGCGATTTCAGCGCGCGTTGGTGGCGCGCCAAGAACTTCCAGCGTACTCCGTATAAAATCAAGAATTTCCTGTTGCCGTGGTGTGAGTTTGATCATGATCGTGCCCCTGTACTGATGCTGTATTTTTATACAGTATTGCACAAAATAGCAAGCAAAACCACAGGCAATGATTAAAACAATGAATCGGGTAGCATTTAGGACTAATATCTGCTTTACTTCATCGCATGAGTGATGTCTTTCAATTCCTGACCAGCGACGATCTGCGGCTCTTGGCTGAAAAAGCCAAACGGGTCACCTACGCAACCGGAGAAATCGTGTTGAGCGAGGGGCACGAAACCAAAGGCATCTTTGTGCTTCGCTCGGGGCGGGTAAAAATTGAGAAGCGTTTATCCAAGCCACCTCACACGATCACAACACTCGGACCCGGGGAAGTTTTTGGAGAAGTGTCTTTTGTCGACAGCCAGTTAGCCAGCGCGTCTGTCGTGGCCATCGAAGCCGCTGAAGCCGACGTCCTGGAAAAAGCCGATGTCTTCTCGCTTCTAACATCGGTTCCAGGGCTATCCAGCCGGTTCTATCAATCGTTGGCACTCAAATTAACGGAACGGCTGCGCGCGACAACTGACAATCTGGCCGGTCTGTAGTCAAAATAAAAGAAACGGAGCTTTGTTTAATCCAGCGGCAACAAGGCCTGCCTGATTGCCCCCACCAGAACATCCGTTGTCTGCGCGCCGGCAACACCCAGATTCTCCCCAAAAACAAAAAACGGCACCCCACTCACACCCCAACCAGTAACCTGCTCATATTGCGCCAAAACTTGCGCCATACCTTCATCGCCTTTTAGATAATCGATCACCTGCTTGAGTTCTTCATCAATATTATCTGCGCTCTCGTTACAACACTCCACGGCAATCGCCGCCAGAACATCGATATCGCCGATATTCTCGCCACGCTGGAAATAGCCTGAAAAAAGGCGGTCAGCCAGTTTCAAGACATGTTCTGAAGAATATCCTGCTGATTGCGCTCGATAAATCAAGCGATGTGCTCGCAAGGTATTCGGGCGCATTGCGATGAGCCCGAAATCAAAGTCCACCCCCGACTCCCGCCCCGCGTCGAGCACCCGCTGCTGCATCGCAGAGACCTGTGCCGCACTGCCAAACTTCCCCTCCATGAACTTGGAATACGACTCGCCTTCCGGCGGTGTTCCAAAATTCAGGAAATACGGCAACCAGCGAAAGCTCAACGTCAACTCGGGTTGCTCGGCTTTTAACTGTGCCACGGCTTGCGCCAACCGGCGCTCACCAACAAAGCACCACGGGCACACAAAATCAGAAACGATCTGAATAATCAAAAGCCACTCCTCCCTTTTGGATCAATTAAGCGCCACCAAAACACCGGTATCGACAACGGCGTCATTGCGTTGAAAGTCTAGTCGACCAATAAGAGAAGAACCAAGCATTGACGACAATTAACCTTACGCACCAAATTAGAAATCGACACTGGAGAGCCACCCCAAAACAGTGCATGAGCATCCTGACAGAGTCGCTACCACCTTCAATTTTATATATAAAACATAATTTATTCATGGTGTTAATTAACCATTCTCGATCTGGCATGCAATTCGCTTTCCGTAGCATTGCCTACATCTGGCCCAATGCACTTCATTCAGGAGGTTTTGTCATGCAACGTCGAAATCTAATCAAACTACTCGCACTATCTGCTTCACTCGCAGCGCTAGGTGTTACATCACTGGCTGCCCATGCCGCCGACACCATCAAGGTCGGCATCCTTCATTCACTCTCCGGCACCATGGCGATTTCCGAAACAGCACTCAAGGAAACTGCGCTGATGACCATTGCCGAAATCAATGCCAAAGGTGGCGTGTTGGGTAAGCAATTGGAGCCGGTAATTGTTGACCCCGCTTCGAACTGGCCTCTATTTGCTGAAAAAGCCCGCCAACTCCTCACTCAAGATAAAGTCGCTGTAACCTTTGGCTGCTGGACTTCGGTATCGCGCAAATCAGTCAACCCCGTGTTCAAGGAACTCAACGGTCTGCTCTTCTATCCCGTGCAATACGAAGGTGAAGAGCTGGAAAAGAATGTGTTCTACACTGGTGCCGCACCCAACCAGCAAGCGATTCCGGCCGTCGAATACCTGATGAGCAAAGACGGTGGATCGGCCAAGCGTTTTGTTCTGCTTGGTACCGACTACGTTTATCCGCGTACGACAAACAAGATTCTGCGCGCCTTCCTGAAGAGCAAGGGTGTGGCTGAGGCCGACATCATGGAAGATTACACGCCGTTCGGTCACTCGGATTACCAGACCATCATCGCCAAGATCAAGAAGTTCGCATCTGAAGGCAAAAAGACCGCTGTCGTATCGACCATCAATGGCGACTCCAATGTTCCGTTCTATAAAGAACTGGGTAACGCCGGCCTGAAGGCAACCGATGTGCCGGTTGTGGCGTTCTCAGTGGGCGAAGAAGAACTGCGTGGTGTTGATGCCAAACCTTTAGTTGGTCACCTTGCTGCGTGGAATTACTTTGAGTCGCTGAAGAACCCGGCCAACGAGAAGTTCGTCAAGATGTACAAGGAATGGGCCGCCAAGAACAAGCTGCCTAACGCCAGTACTGTCGTGACCAACGACCCGATGGAAGCCACCTACATCGGCATCCACATGTGGGCGCAAGCGGTTGAAAAAGCCAAGTCGACCGATGTTGATAAAGTGATCGCTGCAATGGGCGGCCAGACTTTTGCCGCACCGGATGGCTTCACCATCAAGATGGACGAGAAGAACCACCACCTCTGGAAGCCGGTCTTCATCGGCGAAATCAAGGCTGATGGTCAGTTCAACGTTGTATGGAAGACAAAGGGTCCCGTTCGTGCTCAACCATGGAGCCCGTTCATCCCAGGTAATGACAAGAAGAAAGACGTTCCGGACAGCAAGTAGTTTCTGGCACGAAAACCCCTCCGGCCTTTGCCGGAGGGGCACTTCACCAACAGGGATGCGATGAAAAAGACTCTCCTTACGTTGCTGCTCTGGTTTTCCGTTGCAGTTCCCGCGCACGCCGTGCTCGACCCGGCTATTGTTAGCAAGCTTGCCGATGACGACTCGGACACCAAGATAGCCGCCATACAGAAACTGGCTGACAGCGCCGAACCGCAGGCGCTTGAAATACTCCAGGCAATGAACAGCGAAGCTTTGTTCGCTAGCAGCGATAAAATCTATATCAAGAGTGGTAATTCGGTAACAGATGCACTTGGTGGCGCCAAGCTTGCGCAACTGCCAGACAACGCCGAAGTGATTACCATCAACAATCGTGTGCGCAACGAACTGGCCGGCGCAATGGCCATACTCAAACTGTTTGCGCCAGATCGAAAACTCCGTCTCGCAGCCGCTCGCGAACTCGCCAGCGCACAAGGCGTGGCGCCTGACGTCACCATGGCGACACTTCTGCTCAAAGCACGGGAGCAGGAAACAGACACTAAAATTAAAGTCATTCTTGGCGAAGCCTACGCCTTGACCACGTTGCAAGACTCCAACCCAGTTGTTCGCATCGCTGCGGCCAAGGCTCTATCTGAAAGCGCTGACCCCAACATCAAAAACCGGCTTTTTGACATGATGAAAAAGTCTAATGAATCTAATATGGAGGTGCGTCGCGCGGCGGTTGGATCCTACTACGACGTCAAGCAACGCATCGAACTGGGTGAAAGCGTCGGTCGCATTTTTTCCGGTTTGTCACTCGGCAGCATTCTCTTACTGGCCGCGCTCGGGCTGGCCATCACCTACGGCGTCATGGGTGTCATCAACATGGCACACGGCGAACTGCTCATGATTGGTGCTTACTCCACCTATCTCATGCAAGGGCTCTTTCAGACCTTCATGCCGGGATGGATTGACTGGTACGTTCTGGCCGCTATACCGGTCGCTTTTCTGTGCTCTGCCGCAGTCGGTGTTCTGCTCGAACGCACCGTAATTCGCCAGCTCTACGGTCGGCCACTGGAAACATTGCTCGCCACCTGGGGCTTGTCACTCATATTGATTCAAGCGGCACGCCTGCTCTTCGGTGCACAAAACGTCAGCGTCTCAAACCCTTCGTGGATGTCAGGGGGTATCGAACTCTTTTCCGGGATTACACTCCCCCTGAATCGGTTGGTCATCGTCGGCTTTGCGCTTTTCGTCCTTGCACTTGTCTGGCTGTTAATGAACCGTACCCGGCTCGGGCTCTTCGTGCGGGCCGTCACGCAAAACCGCGCCATGGCCGGTTGCGTCGGCGTACCAACAGCACGCATCGACAGTGCGGCGTTTGCTCTGGGCTCCGGTATCGCCGGGCTGGGCGGTGTCGCGTTATCCCAGATTGCCAACGTCGGCCCTGATATGGGTCAAAGTTATATTGTCGACTCCTTCATGGTTGTTGTACTCGGCGGCGTCGGACAACTGGCTGGTACGGTCTGGGCTTCACTGGGTCTGGGCATCTTCACCAAGTTTATTGAAGACTCGGCCGGGGCTGTCATTGCCAAAATCGTCGTTCTGACCTTTATCATCATCTTCATTCAGAAACGCCCGCAGGGTCTCTTTGCCCTCAAGGGCCGCTTCGTCGAGAACTGACATGCCGAAAACATCTTTTGTGATGCGCTTCATTAATGCCACGCCAGCAAAGGGCTGGATTGCGCTAGCCATTTTTTCCGCATTGGCACTGATCATCCTGCCCCTGCTGAATCTGTACGTTCCGGAGAGCAGCCCGTTCCATGTTTCCGGCTACGTCATCACTGTCGGCGGCAAAATCATGTGTTACGCCATCGTTGCGGTCGCCATGGATCTCATTTGGGGTTATGCCGGTATCCTCAGTCTCGGCCACGGCCTGTTTTTCGCGCTGGGCGGCTACATGTTCGGACAGTATCTGATGCGGCAGATCGGCCTCGACGGTGCCTATCATGCGCCCCTGCCTGACTTCATGGTCTTCCTCGACTGGAAACAGCTCCCCTGGTACTGGGCCGGAACGGACAGTTTCTCCCTGACGTTACTCAAGGTCGTTGCCGTACCCGGCCTGATTGCACTGTTCTTTGGATTCTTTGCTTTCCGTTCGCGCATCAAGGGTGTTTACTTCTCGATTATTACCCAGGCGCTTACTTTCGCCGCAATGCTGCTTTTCTTCCGCAACGAAACAGGTTTTGGCGGCAACAACGGGTTCACCGACTTCAAGCGAATTCTTGATCTGCCAATTACTTCGCCCGAAATGCGCATCACGCTTTTCGCTCTTTCCGCAATCGTGTTAATAGCTACCCTGCTGCTTGGACGCTACCTGGTCTCTTCCAAATTTGGTCGCGTTCTTACGGCCATTCGGGACGCAGAAAACCGCGTCATGTTTATTGGCTATAACCCGCTGCACTACAAGCTGTTCATCTGGACGCTGTCAGCCGTTCTGTGCGGGATTGCAGGTGCGCTCTACGTTCCGCAGGTGGGTATCATCAACCCGGGAGAAATGTCACCTGCAAACTCCATCGAGATCGCCATCTGGGTTGCGGTCGGCGGGCGGGCAACACTCATTGGTCCGGCCTTGGGCGCCGCAATAGTTAATCTTTCAAAGAGTTATTTTACTCAGGCTTTTCCTGAATACTGGTTGTTCTTCCTTGGCGCACTGTTTGTCATCGTCACACTCTACCTGCCAAACGGTGTGGTGGGGCTCTATAAAAACCTCAGAGAAAAACTGTGGAGGGACAAGGCATGAGCAGCACTGACGCCATGAACAATTCTGCCAACACCATCAATACCGGCCATTTTCACGCCGGCAGTTTTAATAATCGCGACGAAGTTGATCTCTCGCACAACGTCATCCTGTATCTCGACAACATCACGGTTTCGTTTGACGGTTTCAAGGCTCTTAACAAGTTGTCATTAGCCATCGACGCCGGCGAACTACGCTGCATCATCGGCCCGAACGGCGCCGGCAAAACGACCATGATGGATGTCATTACCGGTAAGACACGACCCAATACCGGGAAGGCATTCTTCGGACAAACACTGGATTTGCTTCACATGAGCGAACCGGAAATCGCTCACGCCGGTATCGGGCGCAAGTTTCAGAAGCCGACCGTATTCGAGAACCATACCGTATTCGAGAACCTCGAACTTGCGATGAACACAGACAAACGTGTACGCAGGAGTCTGTTTTCAATCATTGACGACGAAACGCATGACCGTATTGCCGACACCCTGCGCATGATT
>JBBRDR010000117.1:0-9806 GCA_038203745.1 Burkholderiales bacterium
CTGGGCTGACAGAATCGGCCAGCCGGTTTCGGTCTGCCAGTAGTTGTCGATGACCGGCAGCTTGAGTTCGCCCATGATCCACTCATGCGTCGGTTGATCGAGTGGCTCACCAGCCAGGAACAGGTGTTTGAGGCTGGACAAGTCGTACTTGTGCATGAATGCGTTGTCGTGCTTCTTGAGTACGCGCGCAGCCGTCGGTGCCGAGAACATGACATTGACTTTGTACTTCTCGACGATCTGCCACCAGATACCCGGATCAGGACGCAGCGGCGTACCTTCGTACATGATGGTGCACATACCGGCAATCAGCGGGCCATAGACAATATAGGAGTGCCCGACCACCCAGCCAATATCCGAGGTGGAGAACATGGTCTCGCCCTCGCCGCCGCAGTAGATGTACTTCATCGAGGCGGCCAACGCCACCGCGTAACCGCCGGTGTCGCGCTGGATCCCTTTCGGCTTACCGGTGGTGCCCGAGGTGTACAGGATGTAGGACGGCTCCGAAGACTCCAGCCAGGTTACTGGCACCTCGGCATCCATAAACTCTGCACGCATCGTGGCGTAGTCAACATCGCGACCTGCAACCTTGCTGAAGTCCTTGTCCATCCCGCGATCAATCATCAGCACCTTCTCGGGCTTGTACTCGGCCAGTTCAATGGCGCCGTCGAGCAGATGTTTGTAGGGAACGACCCTGCCGCCACGCATGCCGGCATCGGACGAAACAATCAACTTGGGTGTCGCATCATCAATACGCGTGGCGAGAGAGCCGGAGGCAAATCCGCCGAAAACGACCGAATGAATAGCGCCGATGCGGGCGCAGGCCAGCATGGCAAAGGTCGCTTCGGGAATCATCGGCATGTAGATCAGTACGCGATCACCCTTGCCAACGCCCAGGCTCTGCATGATCGCTGCAGCACGCATGACTTCCTTCTTCAGTTCAGCGAAGGAATAGATAATTTCGGTATCGGTTTCGGTCGAAATAAAGACCATCGCCCGGTCGTTCGGGCGTTTTTCGGCATGACGATCCACCGCGTTGTAGCACAGATTGGTTTCACCGCCGACATACCACTTGGCGAACGGCGGACGCGAAAAATCGAGCGTCTTGGTAAAGGGTTTGTGCCAGTCGATCAGTTTGGCTTCTTCGGCCCAGAAGGCATCCGGGTTTTCAATGGAATACTGGTGAAACTCCTTGATTGTTGTCATAACATTTCCCTGTTGCTGATACAAAGTACCCTGCACTAATGGAAACTAACGGGCATGACTTTAAAGCCATCCCAAACGATGAAAGTCATGCCCGTATTCCACACCCTGGCCCCCTAACCAAAAGAGCGAGAAAAATTTGAGAACCGATTGCGCGACTTTTACGTCAATCCTGCCCGGCGTCTTCTACTTTCTGCGCCGGGTCAAGCATGCTCTTTTCAATCTCTGCGAGCGGCAGACCCCACTTAAAATTCCGTTCCAGCAATTTCAACAAAGGCAGAATCTGGCTGCCAAGCACTGTCAGATGCGGCATGACTTCAGCTTGGTGCCCGGATTTTATCAAAGCCAGCGCCAGATCCATTCTAGGCACAACGGCATCAGCCGTAGGTTGCACACTGCAAGCAACAACCCGGTTACCCCCGGATTGCTGCGCCGCCTTCAAGCGCGCACCGGCCAGTTCGATCAGGGCACCGGCAGAACTCACGCCATCCACCGGGCTATTACTGACACCGACACTTACCGACAAGTTCAAACGCTGGCCATGCGCGGCGATATTCGCCACGTGGATAGCCTCGCGCAGGCGATTGCCAAATGATTCACAGGCGGGATAGGGCGTACCCGGCGAAATAACCACCAACTGACTGCCGGCAAAGTGCCCGAGACTATCTTCCTTGCGAATCTTGCTAGCCAGCATGGCCGTAAACCGCTGCTGCAACTGCTTGACCACCTCATGCCCGTGCTCCTCGCGCAAGGCACCAATATTATCGAAGCCCATGACCATGGCACTGACTTCATTGTTGTGGCGCATGGCGTGCGACATCGCCTGCATTGCCTGCAGCTCAATGTATTTCCGGGTGAACAGCCCGCTCTCCGGGTTTTGTACGTTCTGTTCAAGGTTTTCTTTTAGCTTGCTCTGCGCCTGCGAAAGTTTGAGCAACGAGTCGATTCGTGCCAGCAACTCCACTCCTCCGGTACTCCGGTTGATGAAGTCGGAGGCGCCATGCGACTTGGCACGCTCGATCGCCGCATCATCGTCGCCGGAAACCATCAGCATCGGCATCTGGGAAAGCCGCGACAGACGGGATGAACGCACCCGCAGCAGCAAGCCATTGCCGTTGAGCACCGGGGCCGAGAGTGAACAAATCACCAGCTGAATGGAATGATCCAGAACGAGCACCTGCCAGCCCGCCTCGCCATCGGCTTCTTCGCGGAACTCATAGTATTCGCGGAGATTCTTGATGATCATCGCACGCACCATGCGTGATTCATCAATCACTAGTATGCGCGGTAACTGGGTCGGATCTTCCATGCTGAGTCTGTCGTGTTTAGTCTGTAATGTCCGTTATTCTTTATTCACCGGCCAGTTCAACCACAACCCGGCCGCGTGCCTTGCCTTTCAGATACCCGTCAAAAACACCGGGCAATTCATCAAAGCTAATTGTATGCGTC
The DNA here is from genome assembly GCA_038203745.1 of Burkholderiales bacterium. Taxonomy (GTDB): domain Bacteria; phylum Pseudomonadota; class Gammaproteobacteria; order Burkholderiales; family Rhodocyclaceae; genus Propionivibrio. The sequence goes on from JBBRDR010000117.1 coordinate 2,650, forward strand.
ATTTCAAGCAAATGCTTTGGTCGAAGATCGTTGGCCAACCGCTGCCAGACGCGGCGACGGTATGGTTCACCAATGTAACCGGAATCAATGCCGAGCAGGCAGACACCACGCAAGACGAAAGGCATGACTGTTGTATTGAGTACGCTACCCGCCGCCAATCCGATACTGGCGATCGTGCCGGCCGGTTTCATGGTGCTGGCGATCCAGGCCAGAACATCGCCACCGAGGCTATCCACCGCACCCGCCCACTGCGCTTTGTCGAGCGGCCGGATTTTCGATAGATCAAGCGCCGAACGGTACATGACCCTCGTTGCCCCGAGCCGCTTGAGGTAATCAAACTCGGCCTCCTTGCCGGTCAGCGCCGTCACCTGATAACCCAGCTTGGCCATCATATCCACCGCCAGACCACCTACCCCGCCCGTTGCCCCGGTCACCATAACCGGCCCTTTGCTCGGCATCAGACCATTCTCCTCCATGCGCACAATCGCCAGAGCTGCGGCAAACCCGGCTGTACCCAAGGCCATGGCGTCCAGCAGCGAAAGGCCGGCGGGCAGAGGCAGCACCCAGTCAGCAGGCACCCGCGCGTACTCAGCATAACCACCGTGGTGCGCCACACCAATATCAAAACTGGTGGCAATCACTTTATCACCTGCCTTGAAGCGCAAATCCTTACTCTGTTCAACAACACCGGACAGGTCGATACCACCAATACAGGGATAGCGACGGATGATGCGCCCCGACCCGGTAGCCGCCAGCGCGTCTTTGTAATTGACGCTGGAGTACGCGACCTTGATGGTCACCTCGCCAGCATCAAGCTGCGCTTCGTTCATTGTAACGAAACCACTTTGCGTCTTGCCGCCGACGTCTTGAATCAGATAAGCCTTGAAGGGGGTCATTGCACACTCCTTGCCGAGCACAACGTTTGCTGATTATAAGCATATTACCCATAAAACCCTGTTGACAAGGCTCATATCATCAACTCGCGAACAAGTGTTAAAGACACTATAAATCATGCGGTTAAATTGAAAACCCGCATAATGAGGCAGACAAAATTGCGCGTAGAGGTTTACAGCCAGCAATTTTTAACTTAAATTGCGCCCCCATGTCTTGTAACAAATTTGCCACAATCCTGCTCAGCGTTGCCGTAATTGCCCTCTCCGGCATCGGCACGGCCCAAGCCATCGAACAACAGCCCAAGCTCAGTGATGAGCCGTCTCTGCTCGAACGCTACACAAACAGCGCTCAAGACTTGATCCTCAAGGGGCTGGAGCTTGTTGGCATCAACTACCGTCGCGGTGGCACCAATCCGGATAGCGGTCTCGATTGCAGCGGATTTGTTCAGCTTGTCTTCAAGGACGCCGTCGGCATGCTGTTGCCGCGTACCGCCAAGGAACAAAGCCAGGTCGGTAACGTGATCGACAAGGATGAGCTCAAACCGGGCGACCTCGTATTCTTCAACACCATGCGCCGTACCTTCTCGCATGTTGGCATTTATCTGGGTGACAACCGCTTCCTGCATGCACCGCGTACCGGTGCCGAAGTGCGGGTTGAGGATATGAGCCAAGGCTACTGGACCAAGCGCTATAACGGCGCGCGCCGGCTTGTAGAAAAATAGGCTCCGGCTGGTTGCACGAAAACCTGAAAGGACGCGACAGCGTCCTTTTTTATCGCCTGAGCCATGAGAAACATTCTCATTTACAAAACAAAAAAGACTCGCTAATATCTATTTTGTTGCGAATTGTTCTCATCTGAAAACTTAGGAGTCATCACCATGCGCACCCCTGCAAACCTTTACCTTCTTTCCCTTTTCATAGGCCTTGCGCTGCCGGGCACGGCCGGTGCCGTCGAGAAAAACCTGAACATCTACTCTGCCCGTCACTACCAGACCGACGAGGCGCTCTACGCCAATTTCACCAAACAAACCGGCATCAAAATCAATCGAATCGAAGGCAAGGAAGAGGAGCTGATCGAGCGTATCCGCAACGAAGGCGCCAATAGCCCGGCCGATATCCTGCTCACCGTCGATGCCGCCCGTCTCGCCTCAGCACATGAAATGGGACTCTTTGTGCCGGTCAAATCAGCCCTTCTTGAAAAGCGTATTCCGGCCTATCTGCGCGCCGACGACTGGTTCTCTTTCTCAACCCGCGCCCGCGTCATTGTTTATGCCAAGGATTCGGTCAAGGCGGAAGATGTTCAGAACTATGCCGATCTGGCCAACCCGAAGCTCAAGGACAAAGTGTGCTCGAGATCCGGCTCGCACCCGTACAACCTTTCGCTGATGGCCTCGATCATTGCCCATGAGGGCGAAGTCAAAGCCGAAGCCTGGGCCAAGGGCGTGGTCGCCAACTTCGCGCGCGCCCCCAAGGGAGGTGACACTGACCAGATCAAGGCCGTGGCCGCAGGCGAATGCGGTGTTGCTCTGGCCAACACCTACTATGTCGCACGCCTGATGCGCTCGGAAAAAGCCGAAGACAAGAAGACCATGGAAAAAGTCGGCGTCATCTGGCCGGACCAGAAAGGCAACGGCACCCACATCAATGTTTCTGGGGGCGGCATCTTGAAATACGCGCCGCACAAGGAGGCCGCATTGAAGTTTCTTGATTACCTGGCCAGTGACGAAGCTCAACGCTATTTTGCTGACGGCAACAACGAATGGCCGTCCGTAACCTCGGTCAAGGTCAGCAACCCGGCGCTGACAGCACTTGGCAAGTTCAAGCCTGACACGCTGCCGGTCGGTTCCCTAGCCATGTACCGTGTCAAAGCGCAGGTGATCTTTGATCGAGCGGGTTACAGGTAAGAAGAAAGCTTACCGTCGATTTGCTATCTGCCGCGACAACACAATCAGCGGAATCAAGCCCACCGCCACAATGGCCAGCGAGGCGGTCGAGGCTTCGGCTAAGCGCTCGTCCGAGGCCAGCGTATAGGCTTGCGTAGCCAGTGTATCGAAGTTGAAAGGCCGCATCACGAGTGTGGCCGGCAACTCCTTCATCACATCAACAAATACCAACAGAGCGGCAGTAAACAAACTGCCGCGAAGGATGGGCAGATGCACGCGGCGTAAGGCTTCACTTTGATTCGCACCCAGGCTGCGCGCTGCCTCGTCCATGCTGGGCGTAACCTTGGCCAGACTTGAACTCACCGACTGCAGTGCCACAGCGAGAAAACGTACCAGATACGCATAGATCAGCGCCGCGATACCGCCTGTCAACAACAAACCGGGGCTGGAGCCAAACTGGGCCATCCAATGTCCGGCCAGCCAGTTATCGAGTTGAGTCACCGGAATCAGTACACCGACCGCGATCACCGAACCCGGAACAGCATAGCCCAAGCCGACCAGCCGGTTAAGCGCACCGGCAATAACACCTTTCGACAAACGCGCGCTATACGCCAGCAGCAGCGCCAACGCCACGGCAATCAGCGCCGTTACACCGGCCAGCACGAAGCTGTTTTGCGCCAAGTCGACAAAGTGCGCGCCGAACTGCGCATCGCCTTCGGTGAGCGCCAAACGCAACAGCAAGCCCGCCGGCAACAGAAAGCCAATGAACAGAGGCAGGAAGCACGTTGCCACGGCCACCATGGCGTGGCGACCATGCAGCCGGTAACCGGCTTGCGGACGATTGCGTACGGTGGTGTTCACGAACCGTGCCCGGCCACGTGAAAGCTGCTCGACCACCAGCAGCACAATGACAAAACCGAGCAAGGACGCAGCCAGTTGTGCGGCAGCAACCCGGTCACCCAGCGAAAACCACGCGCGATAAATACCGGTGGTGAAGGTCTGTACTCCAAAGTAGGACACCGTGCCGTAATCGGCCAGCGTTTCCATCAACGCCAGCGTTACGCCCGCTACTACGGCCGGACGGGCCAGCGGCAGCGATACCCGGAAAAAACTGCGCCATGGCCCGAGGCCCAATGTCCGCGCGGCTTCCAGCATGCCGCTGGCGCGCTCAATGAAGGCCGTGCGTGCCAGCAAGTAAACATACGGATAGAGCACGAAGACAAACATAATGATCGCCCCGCCCACGCTGCGCACCTCGGGAAACCAGTAATCGGCGCGGCTCCAGCCAAAGGTTTCGCGCAGCCAACTCTGCACCGGCCCGACAAACTGCAGAAAATCGGTGTAGACATAAGCCAACACATAGGCCGGCACGGCGAGCGGCAACACCAGCGCCCACTCGAAAATCCGCCGGCCGGGAAAATCGTGCATGGCCGTCAACCAGGCAGTCGCCACACCCAGGACGAAAACGCCCGTACCCACGCCAATGCACAACCAGAGGGTATTGCCAAGGTACTCCGGCAGCACGGTAGAGGCCAGATGCTGCCAGACCATTCCGGTGCCACCACTGAAAATGTTCGTGAGCACGCTGGCCACCGGCAGACCGATCAGGGCCGCTACGGCAGCAGAGAAAACAAGAAGCGCGTTAAAGGATGTGGGTTTCATGGCCGGCCACAGTCAATTGCGAATTATAATTGACCACACCAAACCGCCTTCCTCATTTCTCGTACTTTTCAATGGACAACGATTCCATGGCTCACCTCGAACTTGAGCACATCGTTCAGCGCTACGGATCGCACACTGTTGTCGATGGCGTCAGCTTCCGTGTTGACGCGGGGAGCATCGCCTGCCTGCTTGGCCCGTCGGGCTGTGGCAAGACGACCCTGCTGCGCTGCATTGCCGGTTTCGAACCGATTATCGAAGGCGAGATTCGTGTTAACGGCGTTGCGTTCAGCCGTCCCGCATTCTGCCTCCCGCCGGAAAAACGACGTATCGGCATGGTCTTCCAGGACTACGCGCTATTTCCGCATCTCAGTGTTTCTGACAACATCGGTTTCGGCCTGGCGACGCTTGGCGACAAAGAACGTGCGGCACGCGTTGAGGAGTTACTGTCCATCGTCGGCCTGCACAACGAAGGCAATAACTACCCGCATGAACTCTCCGGCGGCCAGCAGCAGCGGGTCGCACTGGCGCGCGCCTTGGCGCCACGTCCGGAACTTGTTTTGCTCGACGAACCTTTCTCCAATCTGGACGTCGATCTGCGTGAACGCCTCTCGTATGAAGTGCGCAACATCCTCAAAAGCCAAAACATTACTGCCGTGCTGGTAACACACGACCAGCACGAAGCTTTTGCCATGGCCGACGAAATCGGCGTCATGACCAACGGCACGATCCAGCAATGGGATACGCCATACAACCTCTACCATCGTCCGGCGAACCGTTTTGTTGCCGACTTCGTCGGGCAAGGTGTTTTTCTGCCCGGTACCGTAATGGGCAGTCACAGCGTTGCCGTTGAGCTCGGCCTGCTGGAATCCCGCATACCGCTCGAATGCATGCAAGGCTGCGATGCTTGCGGCAAAGGCTGTAGCGTCAGCGTGCTGCTGCGTCCGGACGATGTGCTGCACGACGATGCCAGCCCCTTGCAGGCCGAAGTCCTGCACCGCGCCTTCCGTGGCGCCGAGTTTCTTTACACCCTGCGCCTGGCAAGCGGTGCCGAAGTGCTCTCACTCGTTCCCTCGCACCACAACCACGCCATTGGCGAACGCATCGGCATCCGGCTCGACATTGACCATGTCATCGCCTTCCGTACTGAAACCGCCACGCCACAAACAATCCAGTTTCAGCGATGATTTCCTGGCTTGAAAGCAGTGATGCCTTCCCACCGCTGGAACGCGCCCTGAGCGAGCCCAACGGCCTGCTCTGCGCGGGTGGGGACCTGTCGCCACAGCGCATTCTTCAAGCCTACCGGCAAGGTATTTTCCCGTGGTACGCCAGCGGCGAACCTATCCTGTGGTGGAGCCCCGATCCACGCATGGTACTTTTCCCCGCCGAGATAAAAATATCTCGTTCGCTGCGTCGTGACCTGCGTCGCGGCAACTACGAGATCCGCTTCGACAGCGACTTCCCGGCGGTCATCCGCGCCTGTGCTAAAACAAAACGCAAAGAACAGGCGGGTACCTGGATCACCGCCGAGATGCAGGCCGCCTATATCAAACTGTTCGAACTTGGCTTCGCGCACACGGTCGAAACCTGGGTGAATGACACTCTGGTCGGCGGGCTGTACGGCCTGTCCATCGGCCGCATGTTCTACGGAGAATCGATGTTCTCACATGCCAGCAATGCCTCAAAGATCGCCATCGCTCACCTTGCCCGCTTCCTTGACGCACAGGGTTTTGGTTTGATCGACTGTCAAATGAACACCCCCCATCTCGCTTCGCTCGGCGGCCGCGAAATCCCGCGCGGCGAATTCACCCGACGCCTGCACGAACTTACAACCACCCCGGCACCGATAGGCCACTGGTCGGTGGATGGCGCTCGTCTGGCTTGGGATTAAACGCTGGAATTAACCACGGAGAGCACAGAGAACACGGAGAATAACAAGAAGCACTACGAGTGTGGAAATGGTTTCGTTTCATCGATTAGGCGTGGTAAAAAATTATGAGATTTGCTTCTCTCTGTGCTCTCCGTGGTTAAATATTTTTTCTTAGTCTGAACTAATGGCTCACCTCAACGACTCCGACCTGCCCTTTTCGCTGCTGCAGTTCTACAACACAGCTACTTATGCGTGCAGCTATCTGCCCGGTGAGCGAGCGATTTCGCAGGTGGCCACACCTACGCATCTGATCACCACCGAAATTTACAGCGAGCTGGTTCGTAACGGTTTCCGGCGCAGTGGCGTGTTCACCTACCGCCCGGGCTGCGAAAACTGCCGCGCCTGCCTACCGGTGCGCCTGCCGATCGATGATTTTGTCCCCAACCGCAGCCAGCGCCGCAGCCTCAAAGCTCACAACGTACTGCATGCACGCGAACTACCGCTGACTTATTTTGAAGAACATTACCAACTCTATCTGCGCTATCAAACCGCACGCCACGCCGGTGGCGGCATGGACAAGGACAACCATGAACAGTATGCGCACTACCTGCTGCAAAGTCGCATCGACAGCCGCTTGATCGAATTTACCGAGAACGGTGCGCTACGCATGGTCAGCATCATTGATGTGCTCGAAGACGGCCTATCCTCGGTTTACACCTTCTACGACCCGGACATCAAAAGCGCCAGTTTCGGCACCTACAACGTACTCTGGCAAATTGCCCAGTGTGCGGCCAATAAACTACCCTACCTTTACCTCGGCTACTGGATTCGTGACAGTCGCAAAATGGCCTA
>JBBRDR010000118.1:0-9783 GCA_038203745.1 Burkholderiales bacterium
ATCAACTCGTCGTCGATGAGCAGAACCGAGTATTTCTTCTCTTGCTGCATCATGTCGATTGCTCTGTGGCATTGATCAGCGACGCAAGAATGGTTCGTGCGTCGGGGTAATCCAACGTATCGATGGCCTGCTCAAGATCGCTCAACAGCGCATCAAGACCCTGCCCATGCAGCGCCTGGCGCAGCCGAAAAACGTACTTTTCTGCAGCGATGTTGTTGGTTGCCAGCAGGGCGTCGAGATCGATCATCAGGGCGCTTGTCAGTGCTTCGTGTACGGGTTGCGTTGACGCCGGTACGGCACCGCTGGCGACGATGTCGTACGCCATGCCGGCCGAGTCGAGTTTTTTTCGTGTCAGATTCTGATTGCTCACGTTGCCCTCGGCGACAAGGATAGGTGCGCCACACACGGCGGGAGCCTGGCCTGCGCGAGCCGTCGTACATGGGGCAGGTGCCAGGGCCGGCTTGTTGATAACATCAAGAATAGCATCAAGCAGCATGGATGGCTCGATTGGCTTGGCCAGCAGCGCATCGACGCCAACCTCGCTACCGTGCAGCGCTGCGTCATCACTGCCGCGGGTCGTCAACAGGATCATCAACGGCGCGACCCTGTTTGCCAGTGTCAGATTGATCCGGCGTGCTGTCTCGATTCCATCCATATCCGTCATCGAGCTGTCGAGCAGAATCAGATCAAAGACGGAGTCTTCGCGGCTGAGCAATTCGATTGCAGCCGCCCCCGATGCAAGCGCAGCAACGTTAACGGACCAAGCGGTCAAGAGTTCTGAAAGCACCTCGCGGACAGTCGCGTTATTGCCGACAACCAGCACCTTCATTCTGGACAGGTTGGGGCTGGGTTCCCTGATCGATACGGCGGCTTCCGCATCGCATTCAAGTCGAACGCTGAACGTAAAGGTGCTTCCCCGGCCAATCTCACTGCTAACGTCAATACGCCCATTCATGGCTTCAGCCAGTTTTTTGCTGATGGCTAAACCGAGCCCGGTGCCACCATACTGGCGGGTCGTGGATTGGTCTGCCTGGCTGAAGGGCTGGAACAGACATTCACGCTGCTTGCTCGAGATACCGATACCGCAATCCTTGACGCTGAACCGCAAATCAATCTGCGAGGCTTGCCGGCTGGGGCAATCGACAGAGACCAGAATCTCTCCCTTGTCGGTAAATTTGATCGCGTTGTTGACCAGGTTGAGCAACACCTGGCCGAGGCGAAGGGGGTCCCCAATCAGATTGGGCGGGACTTCCGGGTCAATGCGGAAAATAAGCTCGAGTTTTTTTTCTTCGGCACTTAGTGCAAGGATCGAGGCAATGTTGCTGAAGAGATCACACAGGTCAAAGGCGATGTGTTCAATTATCAGTTTGTTGGCCTCGATCTTGGAAAAATCAAGAATGTTGTTCAGTACCCCGAGCAGGGCGTTTGCCGACGACTCGACGTTCGCCAGATAGTTGCGCTGTTTCGGATTCAGATCGGTTTTAAGCGTCAGGTGGGTCAATCCGAGGATCGCATTCATTGGCGTGCGTATCTCGTGGCTCATGTTGGCCAGAAATTCAGATTTGGCCTGGTTCGCTGAAACGGCCTCGGCTTCGGCGCGCTCAAGTTCAGATACCGTCAGATGCAACTCTGCGCTCTGTTCCAGTAGATGGATGTTGACGGTTTCAAGCTCTCCATGTTTCGCTTCCAGTTTCTGATGCGCCAGTTGCAAGGCGTGCTGCGACTCTTCCCGCTCACTCCGACGCTTGCGAGCTTGCTGAAAATACATTAACAGCAAGATCAGAAAGGTGACTGAAGCCATGGCGGCCATGGCGGCCTGTATTGAGCGCGCCTCAGTTTCGGCCAGTGAAGTGAAAATACTCACTTCCCATCGCGAGCCCTGTAACGCGGACGAGTGTACAAAATAGCGGCGTTCTCCGATGCCGCCGTCGTCGTCCAACTCGCGAATCCGGACGATCCGGTCACCATTCTCAAGGCCGGTCTCGTGCTTCAACTCGACAGGTTCTTTGAGACGCGAGCCATATTGCTGCGTCTTTCCCAACTGTTCGATTGTCTTCGCGTCCAGCGGCCGTAAAGGGCGGTATTTCCACGCCTTGCGTGAACTGAGAAAGGCAATGCCATTCTCATCCGTGACGACCATCGTGTCCTGCTCTTCGCCCCAGCGTGCATCAAAGTCACCGAGGTCTACCTTGACCACGACCACCCCTTGAGTGTATTCGCCTGGCTTGACGCGATGGGCGAGGTAATAGCCGGGTTTCTGACTGACCGTGCCGACGCCGAAAAACCGCCCGCTTCCGTGCTCCATGGCATCCTGAAAATAGGGGCGAAAATAGTAATTCTGGCCGACAAAGGTTGGCGTGTCCCGCCAGTTGCTGGACGCAATGGTCAGACCATAGGCGTCAATGACATAGATGGCTTCAGTCTTGGCGGTCCTGTTGCGGCTTTCGAGGAAAAGATTGAGTAATTTGATGCGATTAGCATCAGCTGGATGCGCAAGCGCATCGGCGACCAAGGGATGATCCGCCGTGATTTCCGGCAGGTAATCGTACTTGTCCATCGGCGAGAAAAGCGCCGCACTGAACGTTTCCAATCGGTGCGCATCGATGCTTTGCCGGTCACGAATTCCGGTGTTTTGACTATAGGTGTAGGAAATATAGCCGGTCGCAAGCAGCAGACCGAGAATGGCAAGGGCGTTCCGTAAGCGCTTGGTATCTGGCATCGAGTTGCCTGTCGAACGTGTGCTAAAGGAAATAGACTTAAAAGGCCAAAGCTTTATGGGCCGCCTTGCGTATCAGACCCAGTCACGCGGTGGGAGCATTGCGTAGAGTTGCGCTTCCGGGGTTCCCGCTTCGGGTGTCCAATCGTAGCGCCATTTGACGACGGGCGGCAGCGACATGAGGATGGACTCGGTCCGTCCGCCGGATTGCAGGCCGAACAGGGTGCCGCGATCCCACACCAGATTGAATTCGACGTAGCGCCCGCGTCGGTAGGCTTGAAAGTCACGTTCGCGTTCGCCGTAAGAGGTGTGCTGGCGCTTCTCGACGAGGGGGAAGTAGGCTTCGTTGAAGGCGTTACCAACAGCCTGCGTCAGTGCAAAGCAGCGCTCGAAGCCCCCTTCATTGAGATCGTCAAAGAAGATACCGCCGACGCCGCGCGGTTCATTGCGGTGTTTGAGGTAAAAATATTCGTCACACCATTTTTTGTAGCGGGCGTGCACGTCGTCGCCAAAAGGCGCGAGTGCCGTTTTGCAGGTGGCGTGAAAGTGGCGGATATCGTCTTCAAAGGGGTAGTAGGGGGTTAGATCCATGCCGCCACCAAACCATATAACCGGCGCCTCTCCGGCCTTGGTGGCAACCAAACAGCGCACATTCAAGTGTGCCGTCGGGCAATAGGGGTTGAGTGGGTGCAGAACGAGTGAAACGCCCATCGCTTCAAAGGCCCGACCTGCCAGTTCGGGGCGTTTGGCGGTAGCGGAGGCAGGGAGCTCTTGGCCGGTGACGTGCGAAAAGGCGACACCACCGCGTTCAAAGACGCGGCCTTCCTCGATGATGCAGGTGTTGCCGCTGCCGCCGAGGGCTTGCCCTTCAGGTTTTACCCACGGGTCGGCGAGAAAGGTTTTGCCATTCACGCCTTCAGTCACTTCCGCCGCTGCAACGATATGCCTCTGTAAGCCGGTGAAATAGGTGGCGAGAGCGGCGGTGTCGATCATGTTTTGGGCGCTGTCTTATCGCCCGATGGCGCGGTAGCCAATGTCGCTGCGGTATTGCATGCCGTCAAAGTGGATGCCGGCCAGGGTATCGTAGGCACGTTTTTGTGCCTGACGAACGTTGTCACCCAGTGCAGTCACACACAATATACGACCACCGGAAGTAACGATTTTGCCGTCCCGCTCGGTGGTGCCGGCATGGAACACATGTGCATCTTCGCAGTCAGCCGGTAACCCGCTGATGACATCACCCTGGCGTGGCGTGTCCGGGTAGTTAGCTGCAGCGAGAACAACGCCCATGGCCACGCGCCGATCCCATTCGGCCTCGACCTGATCGAGTTTGCCGGCCACGGCGTACTCAAGCAGGGTGAGCAGGTTGGATTTAAGGCGCATCATGATCGGCTGAGTTTCCGGGTCGCCCATGCGGCAATTAAACTCCACGGTCTTGACCGAACCTTCTTTGCCAATCATCAAGCCGGCGTACAGAAATCCGGTGTAGGGAATACCGTCAGCAGCCATGCCACGCACGGTAGGCAGAATGATTTCGCGCATCGCTTTGGCGTGGATGGTCGGCGTCACGACCGGTGCCGGCGAGTACGCGCCCATACCACCAGTGTTGGGGCCGGTGTCGCCGTCACCAATACGCTTGTGATCCTGGCTGGAGGCCAGCGCCAATACGTTTTTGCCATCGACCATGACGATGAAACTGGCTTCTTCGCCATCAAGGAACTCCTCGATGACAACACGCGAGCCGGCGTCTCCCATCTTGTTTCCGGAGAGCATGTCGTCAATCGCACTGTGTGCTTCATCCAGCGTCATGGCCACGACGACGCCCTTGCCGGCAGCGAGGCCATCGGCTTTGATCACAATGGGCGCACCTTGCTGGTCGACATACGCATGCGCAGCGGCGCTATCGGTGAATGTTTCAAACGCGGCGGTCGGAATTTTGTGTCGCGCCATGAAACGCTTGGCAAAGTCCTTGGAGCTTTCGAGTTGGGCGGCCTCCTTGGTCGGACCAAATATCTTCAGGCCGCGGGCGCGGAACAGGTTGACCACACCAGCGGCCAGTGGGGCTTCCGGGCCGACGATGGTGAGATGAACGCCTTCCTGCTCGGCGAAATCAGCAAGCGCGACAGGATCGGTGATGTTGACGTTTTCAACTTCGCTTTCTTTTGCCGTGCCGGCGTTGCCGGGAGCGACGAAGATTTTTTGCAGGCCGGATGTTTTGGCCAGACGCCAAGCTAGCGCATGTTCACGACCGCCGGAGCCGATGACAAGAAGTTTCATTGAATTACCTCAAAATACAAAGCGAAGCGAGAACGCGGCGAGGACAGGTGGACACCGGCGTTGCCTTGTTGGCAATGAGGATTTCCGGATATCCGAGCAACAGAGTTATCGCGAGCCATCGACTTAGTGACGGAAGTGGCGGGTGCCGGTGAACACCATGGCAATCCCATGTTCGTTAGCCGCCGCAATGACTTCATCGTCGCGCATTGAGCCGCCGGGTTGAATCACAGCCTTGGCGCCGGCTTCGGCGAGGACATCGAGGCCGTCGCGGAAGGGGAAGAAAGCGTCTGACGCGACGACTGAACCCTTGAGGTCGAGACCGGCGGCCTGTGCCTTTATGCTGGCAATCTTGGTCGAGTCGACACGCGACATCTGGCCGGCACCCACACCGAGCGTCATGCCCCCGCCACAGAAAACGATGGCGTTGGATTTGACGAACTTGGCGACGCGGTAGGCGAAGAGCAGGTCTTCGATTTGCGCGGCACTCGGGGCGAGTGTGGTGACCACCTTGAGGTTGGACGCCTGTACGTTGAAATTGTCCGGAGTTTGCAGCAGCAGACCGCCACCAACGCGCTTGTATTCGAGGGCGTTGAGGTTGCGCGCCAGAGGCAGGACGAGGACGCGCAGGTTCTGCTTGGCCTCGAGCATTGCCTTGGCGGCGTCGGTATAAGCCGGGGCGATGAGGACTTCAACAAAGTGCTTGCGCTCGTTCATGGCCGCGACGACATCGACATCAACAGTACCATTGAAGGCGATGATGCCGCCGAAAGCCGAGGTGGAGTCGGTCTTGAACGCTTTTTCATACGCGCTCAACAGGGTGCTGTCGATGGCCACGCCGCAGGGGTTGGCGTGCTTGATGATGACACAGGCCGGGGTGGAAAATGTTTTGACGCATTCCCACGCCGCATCGGCGTCGGCAATATTGTTGTACGAAAGCTCTTTGCCCTGCAGTTGCGTGTAGGCGGCGATGCTGCCGGGTAACGCGGTTGTGTCGCGGTAGAAAGCAGCGCTCTGGTGCGAATTCTCACCGTAGCGCAAGGTCTCGACATGGTCGTATGCCGCTTGGTAAGCCTTGGGGAACTGCGCCAGCCTGGGAGCTTCTTCCGGGCCGGATTCAAGTGCGGTGAGCCAGTTGGCAATCGCCGCGTCGTAGCGCGCGGTGTGAGTGAACGCCTTCTTGGCCAGACCGAAGCGCGTAGCCAGAGTGAGCGCACCGTCATTGGCCGTCATTTCGTCGAGTAGGGCAGGGTAGTCCTCCGGGTCGGTGACTACGGCCACGCCGGTGTAGTTTTTGGCCGACGAGCGCACCATCGCGGGCCCGCCGATGTCGATGTTCTCGATCGCGTCTTCCAGCGTCACACCCGGCTTGGCAATGGTTTCACGAAAGGGGTAGAGATTCACGCAAACGAGGTCGATGGTCGGAATGCCGTGTTTTTCGATGGTCGCCAGATGCTCGGGCAGGTCGCGGCGGGCGAGGATGCCGCCGTGCACCTTCGGGTGCAGTGTCTTGACGCGACCGTCGAGCATTTCAGGGAAGCCGGTGTAGTCACCGATTTCGGTGACGGTGAGGCCGGCGTCGCGCAACATCTTGGCGGTACCGCCGGTAGAAAGGAGTTTTACGCCTTGAGCGGCGAGGCCTTGCGCAAACTCAAGTGCGCCGTGTTTGTCGGAAAGGCTAAGCAGGGCTTGACGGATTTTCATGGTGGTTTTTATCAAGTTCAAAAAAGTCAGGCAAGTTTGTAATCGACGAGCTTCTTACGCAAAGTGTTGCGGTTGATGCCCAACATTTCCGCCGCCAGAGTCTGGTTACCTTCGGCTTGCGTCATAACCACTTCGAGCATCGGCCGTTCGATACTTCTGAGCACCATTTCGTAAATGGGAGCAGGCATTTCGCCGTCCAGATCTTCAAAGTAAGTTTTCAGAGCGCCAGTGATACAGGCTGAAATGTCGTTGTCGCGTTTCATGCGGCGAGTTCCTCGCTGTCATTGTTGTCGTCAATTGAAATGTAGTTCAGGTGTTCATTGTGTTCGGCCAGCCCCTGGAAAAAGGTGTTCACGGCCTGCCGTTGCAGAGCGATATCCGGCAACTGGTTCATCATGTGACGAAACGCTGCCGAGCCGATCAGGCCGCGCGTGTACCAGGAGATGTGTTTGCGCGCAACGCGCACGCCGGTTTCAATGCCATAGAAGTCGTACAGGTCTTCAAGGTGGGCCAGTAACACGTCGTGTATTTCAGTGACACGTGGCGGCATCAGGTGCGTGCCGGTTTTAAGGAAATGTTCGATTTCGCGGAACAGCCAAGGGCGGCCCTGTGCCGCACGGCCAATCATAATGGCGTCGGCGCCGGTGATGTCCAGCACGTATTTGGCTTTTTCCGGCGAAGTGATGTCACCGTTGGCGATGATCGGGATGCGCGCCTCGGCTTTTACGGCGGCGATGGTGTCGTATTCCGCTTGCCCGGTATAGCCACAGGCACGAGTTCGGCCGTGCATGGCCAGGGCGCGGATGCCGGACTGTTCGGCAATTTTCAGGATGGCCAGCGCGTTGCGGTTGGTCTTGTCCCAGCCGGTGCGAATCTTCAGTGTGACGGGTGTGCCCGGCACCGCATTAACAACTGTTTCGAGAATTCGGCCAACTAAGGGTTCGTCTTTGAGCAGCGCTGATCCGGCCATCACGTTGCAGATTTTCTTGGCCGGGCAGCCCATATTGATGTCGATGATTTGTGCGCCACGGTCAACGTTGTGGCGGGCTGCATCAGCCATCATCTGAGGTGCGGCACCGGCGATCTGCACCGAGATGGGTGCCACCTCACCATCGTGGTTGGCGCGTCGCTGCGTCTTGGCGCTGCCGTAGAGCAGCGAGTTGGAGGTGACCATTTCAGAGACGGCCAGCCCGGCGCCCATCTTCTTACACAACTGGCGGAAAGGACGATCGGTCACCCCGGCCATCGGTGCGACAAACAGATTGTTGCGGAGCGAATAGCCGACGAATTCCATGGGGTTGGAGTGCAGAGTTTGTATCGGGGAAGGGGTGGATTTTACCCTGTATGCTGCCTAAAAAATAGTCAATTCTGTTTTTGACTTGCCGTTTCCGGCTTTGGCTCAAGGCCAGGCCCGGCTGCCCCAGATCATTCGCTTGGCAACGAAGTGGCGCAACGGAGGAAACAGGTCAAGCGCGAGCAAGCCAAGACCACGAGCGAATCGCAGGGGTGGGATATCGTTGGAGAACAGTCGGACGATGCTGTCGGTGAAAGCTATGCTGCCATGTCGGTCCAGTTGGCGGCCATGCGCGTAAGCCGCCAGTGCTGCCGGGTTGCCTGCGTCGTTGTGTTTGCACAATTCGTCAGCCAGTTCCCAAGCGTCGCGTAGCCCGAGATTAAAGCCTTGCCCGGAAACCGGGTGCAGAGTTTGTGCGTTGTTTCCGATCCACACCTGTCGTTGCTGTGTGATCTGCGGCCGAACTCGCAGTGCGAGCGGGAAGCTGGTGCGCGGGCCCGTGGAAACAAAATCAAGACGCCGGCCGAATTGCTCGCGCAGGGCAGAAAGGAATCCGGCATCATCCAGATTGAGCAGGTCGGCTGCTTTGTCAGGCGTGACCGTGAAGACAATCGAGTAGTCCTCACCGAGGGGTAACAAGGCCAGTGGCCCGTCGGGGGTGAAGCGTTCCCAGGCGCGATGGTTGTGACCGGGAATCGGCCGTACTTCGGCAACGATGGCGAGCTGGCCGTAATCGTGTACTTTGATGTCGGGGCCGTTGTTTGGGGAGCCTTCGGCATGGACGATCAGTTTCGTCTTAATGCGTCGGCTGGTACTCTTGTGTGTGACTGATAGTGTCGCGCTGTCACCGTCAGCCTCGATTCTATCGACGCGGCATTGGTCGAGAAATTTTTCGTCAGAGATCTGAGAATCGAGCGTTTTGGCGAGGTCAGGGTAGCGCATGACGTAACCGAGCGCCGGAATGCCGTAATCTTTGGCGTTGATTTCCGTGCGCCCGAAACCACCGCGTTGCGATACGTGAATTTCCCGGATGGCGGTGGCCGCATCGGCATTCCATGCGCCGAGTTGTTCAAGAAGTTGTCGGCTGCCTTGCGAGATGGCCAGTGCCCGCGGGTCACCCTGCCACGCGCTGCGCGGACGGCTGTCAATCAATAGTACGCGATGCGGGCTGTCGACCAGGGCCAGTGCGAGCGCCATGCCAACCGGGCCGGCGCCGATGATGGCAACATCGACATCGACATCGTCAGTCACGGCGCATCACTTCCTCGATTTCGGCGATAGTCTTTGGCGCGGTGGTATAAACGTCGCAGCCGTTGGCCGTCACGAACAAATCGTCTTCAATACGTATGCCGATGCCGTGCAGGTGTTCAGGTACGCCCGCGCCGGGACGAATGTAAAGGCCGGGTTCGACGGTTAGCGCCATGCCGGGGGTGAGCACTGTCCAGTCTTCTCCCGTCTTGTATTCGCCAGCATCATGCACGTCGAGCCCGAGCCAGTGCCCGGTACGGTGCATATAGAAGGGTTTGTAAGTCTCGTTTTCAATCACCGTGTCGACGCTGCCGTCGACGAGTTTGAGATCGATCATGCCTTGTGCCAGGACGCGCAGCGCGGCGTCATGATAGGCGATGAAAGGCGTGCCGGGCTGGACAGCGGCGATGGCGGCTGTTTGCGCAGCGAGTACGATTTCATACACATCCCGCTGCACGCCGCTGAATTTTCCGCTGACCGGAAACGTGCGTGTGATATCGGAAGCGTAGCCTTCGACTTCGCAGCCGGCATCGATCAGAACCAGTGC
>JBBRDR010000119.1:0-9776 GCA_038203745.1 Burkholderiales bacterium
CTTACTAACGCTGGGTCTATTTCTGTTTGTCGTCAACGCACTGATGTTCTGGTTTGTTGGTGACATTCTCAGTGGCTTCCGAGTCAATGGTTTCTTCTCTGCTTTGTTTGGGTCGATTGTTTACAGCATTGCAAGTTGGCTATTCTCGTCAATTATTCAAAACAAGAAGAATAGACAGGTGTAAAAGATCACGGAAAATTTTGTTTAGCTTTGTTTGATACCGCCCCCAAACCACAGGCGCAAAGAGCGCGCTACTGAGCCTGCGGGCAGGCGTTGGACAAAGCTAAACATCAGCAAACGTTGACCATGTTGAGTAGCGGTCGTTAGACTGCGGCACAGAAGAATTCGACTGGACTCAGCCAAAAGCTAAAGACCTTAAAATCACCCTTTTGAAGTCTCGATTCGTTTGGTGAACTCCACTACAAATTTGAATCACCTTTTGCATGACACATGCCACGGAGCACGCTTGAATACCCCGACCCAAAAGACAAGCCGCAAGGCGCAAATCGATGCTCTTCTCCTTAGACTTCCAGGCGTCATTGCAAAAAAAATCAGCAATCTTGATGCCTTTTTCGTTAACGACAAGATGTTCGCCTGTATAAGCGGAAACGGCGTTGGATTGCGTGTGCCTGCTTCGACCGCGACCGAGTTGCAATTCTCGAGAAGCGATGTTGTTTCATTTCAACCAGGCGGGGTGACAAGTACGCGGGAGTGGATTCAGATCGATCGAGCCGACGCAGCGGACTACGAGCAAGATTTTGAATTGTTTCGGGCTTCGCTTGAGTTCGTCAAGGGCGCCCGGACTCGCTAATCTCGCAGCACTCTGAACGACTGGTGTGCCCGGCAACGGCAGTCTACAAATGCCCGCTGCCGCAACGACAGGACGCTAAGAGACCTACCACTGCAAAATGATCTTGTCGGCCAGGTCATTGAGGTTTGACGCGACAATATTCGGGACTGGAACATTCGCCACGGGCATGATCGCGTTGTGAGGGCGTAGAACCATGGCACCCTGGCAGCCAGCCGCTTGAGCACCAATCGTGTCCCACAAATGGCAGGCAACGAGACAGAGCTGCGACAGCTCAACACCCAGCTCGGTGGCCACATGACAATAGGTTTCAGGCGCTGGCTTGAATTTCTTAACCGATTCGACGCTGAAAGAACGTTCGAAAAATTTGCCAATTCCAGCCAGTTCAAGCGGCGTTGGCGAAGACGTGCTTGCCGAGTTCGTCAGTGTCACGAGGCGGAAACCCGCATCAAGTAGCCGGGTAAGTGCGGGAGCGACGTCCGGATGCGCAGGCATTGTGCCCATTCGCTGTTTGAGTTCATCGACGTCTCCGTCAGCGACCGTGATACCGCGAATGGCTGCCACCATGCGCAGGCTTCCCACCCCCAAGGCACCGAAGGGGGCATACAGGCCCGAAAGTGTCATTGTTTGAGAGTAGAGAATCAGTTGCGCAAACCACTCTCTCAAGACAAACGGGTCGCCGAAGAGGCGTTCAAACAACGGTTCGAGTGTTGTAATGTCAAGCAACGTTTCATTGACATCGAAAACGATGATTGATGGAACAGATTCATTGGACATGGGCATCCTCTCTGGATTGGCGTATCTACTCAAGCATCCGGAATCAGGGCTTCCGGACGGTTATTTCATCACGACACACTATAACAAATTGACACCCCAGCATGAAAAATGCACACCGGCACTCGGACAACCGGGAGCTAACCCGCATGCGAGCAAAGACGGCTTCTTGCTCAATCAGCAGCCTGGCCCCGACGTAACAGAAGTCCACGAACGGAAGAAAGCCCGACAATGGCTACCAGCCTGCTCTGCACAATCCACAGCGGCCAGTAACCCAAGAGTGCGGGCTTCAAAATAACCCGACTGTCCGCTGTGTGCCGCGGACATGCCTTGTCAGTTCGAGGAAACGGCGCAGTTCCCGATACGCTTCGCCAGCCGGCTCAAGCGTAGGCAGGAGCAAACGCCTTTTCGTCTTCACCGACGGGCCCGCTCTCACCCCAATACGGCGATAGCTTGCGTAACTGGGCGATGATGGGCGGCACGGCTTCAATGACCCGGTCGATTTCGGCTTCGGTGGTGTAGCGCGACAGCGAGAAAAGGGGGGTACCGTGCGCGGCGGTGTAGGGAATGCCCATCGCGCGCATCACGTGCGAAGGCTCCAGTGACCCCGAGGTACAGGCCGACCCGCTCGAAGCGGCAATGCCCTGCTTGTTGAGCAGGAGCAGGATGGCCTCGCCTTCGACAAACTCGAAAGCGATATTGGCAGTATTGGGCAGACGGTTGGCGGGATCGCCGGTGACAAAGGAACACGGCACCTGCGGCAGGATGCCGGCTTCCAGCCGGTCGCGCAGGCGTTTGACTTCGGTGTTCTCAAAAGCCATGTGCTCCAAGGCCAGTTGTGAAGCTACCCCAAGGCCGACGATGGATGCGGCATTCTCTGTACCGGCACGCCGGCCGCGCTCCTGATGACCACCACGCAATAGCGGACGGTAACGTGTATTGCGTCGCAAATAGAGCACGCCAACACCCTTGGGCGCATGCAGCTTGTGGCCGGAAAGTGACAGCATGTCGATTTGTGTCTTTTTCAGGTCGATTGCCACCTTGCCAACGGCCTGCACGGCATCGGTGTGGAACATGGCACCTACTCCATGTGCCATCTCGGCCATCAGCTCGACAGGGAACAGCGTGCCGGTTTCATTGTTGGCCCACATCGCCGAAACAATGGCCGTACGCGGAGACAGCAGCGACTTGTATTCGTCCAGATCAACCCGGCCTTTCTTATCGACGCCGAGGCGATGTACGACGACACCATCCTTCTCGAGGTAATCACACAGGGTCAGGATGGCCGGATGCTCGACCACCGTCGTAATAATCTGATTCCGTTCCGGTTGAGCCTTCAACGCAGAGTAAATCGCGGTTGAATCGGATTCGGTACCACAGGAGGTAAAAACAATCTCCGAATCATGCTCAGCGCCGAGCAGCATCTGAACGCTCGCGCGAGCTTCCTTGAGCGCCAGACCGACCTTGTTGCCAAAACTGTGCATCGACGAGGGATTGCCAAACTGCTCGGTAAAGAAGGGCAGCATGGCGGAAACGACTTCCGGGTCGCAGGCCGTAGTGGCGTTGTTATCGAGATAGATGGGTTCCATGGCGTTAGCTCGCTAAAGCAGGTCGGCCGAGCAGGCCGGCAGGCAACAACTGCACGAATTCGCCGAGCACCTCAACCAGCTGCGCCTGAATGCCGGAGAGCGTGGCCTGCTCCATCATGCAACCCTGGCAAGCGCCCTTGAGATTGACGTAGATGTTGCGACCATCGACCTCAACGATCTCAATATCGCCGTGATCGCGCTGAAGCATGGGGCGAATCGATTCAATTGTTTCCTCGATTTTGCGCATGCGCTGGAAGTTGGTCAGCCGTGGCTTGCCGGCGGGAACCGGAGCCGGCAACGGCTTACTCTCGGCCACGGGTGCGGTGCAACGCTCTACAGCCACCTTGGCCAGTATTTCCTCAACCCCTTCATGACAGCTTGAACATCCGCCACCGGCTTTGGTGTAGTTGGTCACCTGCTCGACCGTTGACAGATTGTTTTCTCGAATTACGTTCTCGATGTGCACCGCATCAACCGCGAAGCATTTGCAGACCATGGCACCTTCGACATGATCATCGGCCCATACTTCACCTCGATAATTGGCTACGGCGGCCTGCAACGCTTCGCGCCCCATCACCGAACAGTGCATTTTTTCCGGTGGCAGACCATCGAGGTAATCGGCAATTTCCTGGTTGCTGACGTTGAGGGCTTCATCAAGCGTCTTACCCTTGACGATCTCAGTCAGCGCCGAAGACGAGGCAATTGCCGACCCGCAACCAAAGGTCTGGAAGTGGGCGTCGACGATGCGTTCATTATTCGGATCAACCTTCAGCATTAGCCGCAGGGCATCACCGCACTTGATCGAACCGACATCGCCAACCGCGTTGGCATCGACCAAGGGGCCTGCATTGCGCGGATTGTAGAAGTGTTCTCGAACCTTGTCAGAGTAGTCCCACATGATGTCGCTCCTTAAATAAACCTGGAAAAAGCAGTTGAAACACAACGTACATGCCCCGAAGGAAATCTGACTGTAAGGAATGCAGAGCCCCTTGGAGGAAAACGTACACAACGAAAATCAAAACCAAATACGTTTCCTGATTACCGGCATTTCAAAACAAATTGATTCTGATTTCGTTGTACTTAATACAATTTCTCTCTCAGACACCTTGCACTGGCCGTGCTGAAAAGCTGTAACAGCCCTTCGGGCAGACGCGGCTGCACGCGCCGCACCCAATGCAGTCGCCTGGGTTCTTGAGCATCATGACGGAGGCGGTATCGTCATCGTCGTAATCCTCGTCATCATCCATCTCCATCTCTTCGCCACGAACAATAAGATCCAACACATCGCGTGAACAGACTTTGAAACAGCGGCCGCAGCCGATGCACTTTTTCGGGTCGAGCTCGGTAACAAATTCCGGCGTCCAAACGCTACCGGCAAGGGTCAAACCAGTGATATTTTCCATTCCCATCTCCTTAAAAAATATATTTAAAGCCCGGCCACATCCGGAAACTTGCCGACGATTTCGAGCGCGACCGACAAATACTTGTCAGCCTCGTCCTTCATTTTCGACAGGCTCAAGAAGCCGAAGCGATGCACATCACGCAGCGTGCGGTCGAGCACCACCAGCTTGCCGACGGTAATCAGGACCCGGCCGAAGCCTTCATGACTCAGGTGGATGAGCGACCCCGCCATCAACCCGCATTCCTTCTCGATCAGCACGGCTATCGAGTTGTAAAAAGCTTTGACGGCGGCCACCGTGGTTTCATCGGGGTCACCTACCAGGGGAGTTTCCGCTTTGCGCTCTTTGGTCAGGACAAATGGAGCAAGCAGGATTTCGACCGGGAATCCGTCGTATTGGCCATAGCTGTCGAGCGCACGCATCTGGCGCACCATCTCCTTGATGAAATCGGTATCGAGTATGGGATCGCCTGCAACAACAGGCATCGCGATGACATTCATGGACGTTCTCCGTGAGGTAAAACATGAAGTAAATCGGAATCGCAGACAGAAGGAGCCAACCCCTGGCCGAGTGCAAAATATGAAATAAGACGCGCCAGTAACAAGCCACTGACAAAGCCTGCTATGGCACCCAGCACAGCAGCGGCATCCCCCCCGTAAAAGGTGTCTGCACCAATGGCACCCAGCAGCAAAAAGAAAGGCGGAAGCAAATAGCCGAGAACGGCGGCCAACGCGACAGATGACGAGGGCATTGACAGCATCACGCAATCACCAATTCGTGTACCTTCCGGCATGGGCAAATGAACGTCCTTTAACGCGGAACTGCCCGAGTCGCAGGTAGCACGGCTTCCGCAGCCGCTACAGCCTGACGGATCCGGTTCCATGCGGATCTGTGCCAGCCCTTGCTTAAAGCCAACGACTTTCCCGCTGCGTTCGACTGAGTCCATCATTCCTGCCACCCTTCTTCCGCCATACGGTCGAAGCGATGACTGTCCTGATCGCGCTTGACCAATTTGTCAATCCAGGAAACCCCGCCTTCAAGAACGGCTTTACGCAGCTGAAGCAATAAGGATTCGATAGTTGTTTCTTCATCCATGCGTACCGGCTGGATGCCACCGGCCAACAACTGGCGCACGGCAGAACCGCCGACAGCGAGGCAATAGACCGCCGCACAACCGGCAAGCGCCGCGATCTTCTCGGTCAGTTTGCTCTCGTTGCCATCCATCGAGTTGTTACCTGATTCCTCAGGAAACTCGGCGACTTCAACCAAGCGCGAGTGTTCTGCGTCGATGGCATATATCGCAAAGCCGGCGGTGGCACCAAAATGCTGATTGACCGAGACACGATCAGCGGTAGCAAAAGCGACTTTGAGCATGGCCGGTATTCCGTCAGTGGCGGACCAGGCCAGCGCAAGTTTGCGCGAGCTCCGGCTCGGTCCGGAAGATGGATCGGTAGGCAGGGATGCCATGGTGCTGTCCCGTAAAAAGGTTGGCGATATCAAACAGAGCCTGTCGTGCATTGCGGTAACCCACCCAGCCTCGGGCATAACCACCGACCCAGTCGTATTGCGGGTAACCGGCACGCAACAGCGGAATACCCAGGCGTTCGGCACTCACCACGCCATGGGAATTGCAAATCAGCAGTTGGGCATGAACTGCGCCGGCGACTTTCTCCAGATCGTCGAGATCCCCGATCTGCACTTTCTCGCAAAGGATGTCGGAAAGAACGTCAGCACGTGCGGGGGTGATGGCCGCAACAACTTCGGCACCGAGTCCCGTTAAAAAAGCGGCAAAGCTCAACAGCAAATCCGGCTCAAGCGCCAGAGCGATCCGCGAAAAGCCGAGCATGGAATGGGTATCGACCATCGCATCTTGCAACTGTGCGCGCTGACGCTCCAGCCTGTCGGGAACCGGTTGAGCGGAAATCGTAGATAGCGTCTGGGTGAACGCATCGCAGGCATCAAGACCCATCAGGTGATCAAAACGGAAATCAGGAACACCGGTGCGCGTTTTAAGCCGATCGGCCGCACGCGACACTGAACGGCCAATGACCAGCGTGGCCACCGATTCGCCCAGCGTTTCGATCTCGCCTCGCGGCGTTCCGCCCACTGTCAGCGGCGAATAGTCGTCCTCGACCAGGTGACCGTCGAGCGAGTCTCCAATATCCGGCAACACGACCGGCCGCAAACCGAAGCTTTCGATCCAGTCCTTGATCGATTCAATATCGCCGGGCGTCAGCATCGACGAGGCCAGCACATTGACCTGCCGCCGCCGGCGTCCGACATGGCGTGTTTCCGGCACCAGAACGTCGATAATGGCGTCCAGCGCCAGCGCGAAACCCGATTCAAAACAGCCCGAAAAATCCGGCGTATTGACCGGGACCACTGCGGTACCGGAAAACTGCGGATATTTTTCGTAAAATTCGCGCACCAGACGCCGGATATCTGTGCCTTGGGTTTCGGAAAGACCGGTCGTCGGCAAACCGACGATATCCGGACTGTTTTTCTCACAGATCGTTTTCAGCCCTTCGATCACATTTTCGTCGGCGTTCATCACCGTCGCCACTTGATCCATCGCCGTGGTTTGCAGTGGAATCGGCTCGCGGAAATGGCGCACCAGAAACACCTTGCCGAAGGCCGTGCAACCTTGCGTGCCATGTAGCATGGGTATGGCGTTTTTCAGCCCGAGAAAGGCCAGCGCAGCGCCAATTGGCTGACTGGCTTTGAGGGGGCTGGCGGTCAGGGGCTTTGCGCGTTTGATGATCTCGGCCATGACTCCTCCTTAGGCGACCAACGGCGTTCCCGCCGTCTTGGTTTTGCTCCACGGAGCGGGTTTGCGAACGGACACCCAGACCGGGCTCTGGATAGTCAGTGCCAGTTGCCGCGCCAGCTCCAGCATCCCGGTATAGCCGGCATAGCCGAATTCACGTTCCTGATTGATGTCGAGGAAGGGAATGCGTGCTTTAAGTGCTGTGTACAAGTTTCGGCCACCGGCAATGAGCACATCTGCGCCGTAGTCCTTGTAGATCGTCAGCAGACCTCGGGCATTGCCGTCGTCGATCATCTTCGCGTCCTCGCCCATGAGTTCGCGGATGCGCGCCTTGTCTTCTTCGGTGGATTTCCGGGTGCCGGTCGCCACCACCTCCATGCCCAGATCCTGCAAGGCGGAAATTACCGACCAGGACTTAACCCCCCCGGTGTAAAGCAGCGCCCGCTTGCCTTTCAGGCGATCGCGCCACGGCTCCAGATCAATGTTCACTTTCGCTTCTTCGCGCTCGATCATCGCTTCAGTCCGCGCGCTCAGACCGGCGTCATTCAGTAGCCGCGCGAATTCACGGAAGGCCTGCGACGTATCGGAAACGCCGTAAAAACTGCCCTCGAAGAAAGGAACACCCCAGCCTTCCTTAACCTTGCGTGCGACATTGAGCAGCGCCTTGGCGCAGACCACCATGCTGGCCTCGGCGCGGTGCATGGTCTGGATTTCGCGATACCGCGCATCGCCGGACAGCGAACCAATGATGCGCAAGCCAAGTTCATCAAACAGTGGCGCAAGGTGCCAGAACTCACCAGCGATGTTGTATTCACCGATCAATGACACATCGTGCACGGTGATGCCAGGGCGCTGCACCTTGTCGGCAATCGCATCCGGCTCACGTGAGCCGATCACGTGCCTCAACATGGCTTCACCGGCGATACGATTGCCAAGACTTTTGGTGCCGTAGAAACCGGCACAGTCGATCGGAACGACCGGCACACCCCAGTGTTCGGTTGCTGCCTTGCACACGGCTTCCAGATCATCGCCGGTCATCGCCGTGACACAGGTGGCATAAACGAAAACGGCCGCCGGAGCATAGTCATCTATGGCTTGTTTGATGCCGTGGAAGAGGCGCTTCTCGCCACGCCCCATAATCACATCCTGCTCCGACAAATCCGTGGTCAGTCCAATGCGATACAGTGTCCGTCCGGAGCTCCGGGTGCCACGGTTATCCCAAGAATCACCGGCACAGGCAATGGGCCCATGAATAATGTGAGCGACATCAGTAATCGGCAGCAGTGCGATCTGTGCGCCATCAAAGGCACAGCCGCCCGCCTGAGCGCCGGGCTTGGGGCGGGCGCAGCCGGATTTCTCCTTGGTGTTATGTGCGCAGGCCGGCTCATTGAGCAGAACGGCGATCTCGCTGGTTTTCATGGCAGGCATCCTTTCGCTGGATGCAATGCAATCGCCGTGCCAAAAATTAAGTCATTGTTTTTCGTAGAGTAAATTTACTCCGTTCTTGTGATGATCGCGACAGGCCAATACACGAGCCGCTCATCATTGTCGCAAATGCGACATTCGCTATAGAACGCCGATCCGTAGAAACAGGGATGTGTAGCAAAGTATTCGACATGGAAGGAGTTTTGCTTATAGGTTCTTGAGCAAACCAGGAAGCGAAGGCGAACCTCCATGACATCTCTGCCTGCCCCACCCATTTCACACGCACGCCGGCCAAGTGATCCGCTGACATTGGCCTTTGCCGGCGTGATCGGCGAATCCTTGCGCACAAAAAGACAACCGCTGATACGCGGCCTCAGCGAAAGCTGTTTCCAGAAACTATTGCAAGAACATTTCTCTGATTTGAATTGCCCGAACGGCGACTCAACACAAAACGTCGCATTCGACGAATTTGATGAAATCGTCGAACTGCTCCTCGAACACCGCGCATCAACAAAAGAACAGGAAACCTGGCTGTCTTACGCTATCGCCTCCGCCGCCATGGGCGGAAACCATCTCTGGCAGGACATGGGACTGCCGAACCGCAAGGTTCTTTCAGAATTGATGACGACCCACTTCCCCACGCTGGCCGCAAAAAACATAGGCGATATGAAATGGAAGAAGTTCTTCTACCGTCAACTGTGCGAACGCGCCGGAGTACCGATCTGCAAATCACCACATTGTGCAGACTGCTGCGATTACCGGATCTGTTTTTGCCCGGAATCATGAGCGAATGCTCGTTTTGCTGAGTGTAAGGCGATGATTGGACGAGCCGTGGGCAATTTCCGATAGCGCACAAGATCAGACCCGGCCCAACTCAAAACGCATTTCTGATTTACGGACTGGATGGGCGAGGTGTGATAGCCCCAAGGGCCCTAGACCGCCAAGTCAAAGTTGCCCGGAATGAACTGAACACACCTCACCTCAAACGTACGGCTCCAGATTGCCATTCTCTG
>JBBRDR010000120.1:0-9719 GCA_038203745.1 Burkholderiales bacterium
TGTGTTCCTCCGCCACAAACCGCAATATTATTCTGGGCACATTGAGCAACGAGCGTTTGGCGCAGTCCTTCAAGGTCGGCCGCAATACCGTCGACCGTCTCTCTGGCCAGTGTGCTGACCTCGATCATGCTCTCGGTAATCTCAAGCTTGATCTCGCCAAAACGTTCATCGTAGTTGATGTTGCCGAGAAGGTCTGTCGCCCCGCGTGTTAAATCGAAGTCGCGTTGCGAAAGCAACTGCAACTCCAGTTCGACACCCAACGTCAGAGGCTGACTATGTTTGAAGTCGGCGATCAAGTTGCTCATACGATTCCTCCTTTGGCCTTGTCACTCTCAACCGTTTCTCCTGATCGCACCAAAGCAAAACGGCAAAGCGCTGGACCGGCAATGTCCATCATGGCAGCGGCCAAAAGTGGAAGTGATAGTGCAGAACGTCCGATTTCCGGATAAAGTCCGGCGAGTTCATAAGCCATGAATACGGCGGTTGCCGACAACGGCTGGATACCAATCCCTATCAGAACGCGCTTGGCAAGCGGTAAGCTGCCACCAGCCCACGCCAGGGCCGCGATCTTGGCCATCGCCCGAACCGTTAGCAGCCCGAGTGCCTGGATGCCAGTCAGCCAGGTGAAGTCTTGCCAGGGAAGTGACGCACCGACTACCACGAAGAGAACGATCGCCAGCAACCAGTGCCCGTCGGGAAGACTGGTGTAACTGAGCGTTCTGCCTTTATCGCGTAATGCCAGTACGGCGCCCATCAGGAAAAGCGTGAGGAAAACCGGGACGGCTACCATGCGTGCGACGCCAACGGCCAACAAGGCCGTCGCCACCAAGATGAATACCTGCGCAAGCGAACGTTTCGGCAGCAAACTCGCCACACTCAACGCAACTATCGCCATCAACCACGCAATCATCAACGCGCCGAATCCCACCCATAGCGGGTGGATGGCCGCATTCAACCAGTCATCGCTGGATTCGGCATGCACAACACCGAGGACGACAGCAAATACGACAAAAGCAGCGGCCGATCCCAATGCCGTGTGCAGGATAATTCGCTCAGTAACCTGCCCCTGCGCACTCGATTCCTCAACCGTCAGCAAAACCACCGCAGGCGCTGAAGCCATCGTTACGGCCGCTGCAGCGGCCGCCCATGCAGGCGACAAGCCAACAACCGCATAGGAAAAAAAGTAGATGGCCAAGAATGAAAGAATGATGTCGCCCAGTGTTGCTCGCATCAACTCGCGGTTGTGAAACAACCAGCGCAGATCGAGACGCCGCCCGATCTCAAGCATTAACAGGCCAAGTGCTGCATCGGCAATAGGGCGAGTCTGAGCCAGTGTCTCGATACTGATCCATCCCAGGAGTGATGGGCCAAATACTGTTCCGGCCAACACGTAGCCGATGACCTTGGGCCAGCCGAAATGGGCACGCAACCACTCGCCTGTCAGCAAACCGATAACCAACAAGAGGCTGAACAGGGCCAGGGAATCGAGTTGATCAGGAAAAGGCGGCAGAAAGAATAGTCGGTCCTGCATTGCTTCCCAAGCGGACCGTGCTTGACCTACGACGTCGGTCAGCATCGTAAAAAAACCGGTTTATTCAGCATCTTGTGCAATCTCCAGCCTGTCCAGCGCGTAATCAGGAAACGGTCTCACCAGCGGCGCCCTCGGGCTGCATTGAGGAATTCGTCAAGGATAGGCGTGCAGTCCAATAAGGTTGGACTGCCGGGTGGGTGGAATTCCGGGTGCCATTGAAGACCAAGAACATACGGCTTTCCTTCAAGGCGGATGGCTTCGATGACACCATCTTCCTGACTGCGCGCTTCAACCTGCAACCCGCGCCCAAGCGCGTTGATTGACTGATGGTGAATCGAGACGACGGCACCGCCCGTTGCGCCCGGATAGAGTTTGGCCAACCTTGAGTTGCTCTCCCATTCGATGGCATGGCTATGCCGGTCATAATCCGGATGAACGTGCACTCCCGCCGTTTTGATCTGGGTCGCAATATCCTGGTACAACGAGCCTCCGAGCGCGACATTGATCAACTGGGCGCCACGACAGACGCCGAGGACCGCCTTTCCCGCTTCCATGAACTCGTGCAGCAGTTCCATTTCGTACGCATCGCGCACCCGGTCTCCGGCCCAATCCGGGCGCAACGGCTCTTCGCCATAAGTCTGCGGATTGATGTCAGCCCCGCCTTGCAGAATGAGTCCGTCCAGATACTCTGGATAATCCGAGAGTCGAATACTGCTTCGATGGACGAAGCCATCGCCACTGACGGAAGGAATCATGAAAATCATCACTTCACGCGACATCACCCAGTGAGCAACCGATTGCTCCAGATACTGCAAGGATTTTGACTGCAAGCCAATGGCACCGGCTTGAGGATGGTAGATACGCGCGGATAGACCGATACGTAGGGGACGCCTGCTCATTGTCTTCTATCCTCCAGGTAACTCAGCGATAGCTGCCTCATGCGAAACAGCCATAATCTGGTTGATTAATAAGCGCACCGATCATCGGATCGACGAACGAATAACGGTAGAAGTTCAACTCTCCACGAGAGCTCATTTGAATTATTACTGAAAAGAGGAGCTCAAAGAATATTTGCTTGCAATATAATACACGCACACCGATAACGCAAACTTTCAAAAAGTCATGGCTATTCAGCAATCGCCCCCTCCCCAACTGGCCTTGAATGTTCTTCAGCAATTTCGGATCATCTATGGCGCAATGCGTCAGTATTTTCGGGAGGTTGAAGAGCGTTGTGGTCTATCGGGTTCACAGATGTGGATTCTCCAGGAGGTTCAACGCACGCCTGAGCTGGGGGTAAACGAACTTGCTGGCCGCATGGGCATTCATCAGTCAACGTGTAGCCAGCTTGTTGATAAATTGGTCGCCCAAGGATATCTGATCAAAAACCGCCCGCACGAAGATCAGCGCCGCGTGGGTCTTTGCCTGAGTCAAAATGGACTCACGACCATCGCTGCATTGCCCGGCCCGGCAGAAGGCATTCTTCCCGAGGCGCTTGATGCAATACCAGATGTCGCTCTAAAAACATTGCATATAAATCTATCTGAACTGATTCGGCATTTGCCGGGGAAACACGATACCTATGCCAGCACGCCATTAGCCGACATGGTGCGACTTCAAGATCAAGATGAGGTTTAGCCAAATCCCGTCGAGGCCGTCTAGCTTATCTCTGTACCTTATCTCTGTACCTTATCTCTGTAGTATTCTGCCGGCACTGAATTTCGTTTCTGCATGCTTTTCGCCGCCCTGGCACTCTCTGGATGCAACGCGCGGCACGTCCACCCTCAGTCCGATCCGGTAAAAGACATGCCGGTGCCCGATCAAAAACACGCTCCTGAATGAATTGCTCAACGAGAATGGAGAACAATCATGCTAAAGAGCTTGATAACGACAACATTGATATGCTCGTCTTCATTGGTCACAACGGCATGCCGCACATCGGAGGCACACGCTGTTCTTGTCGGCCGCTTTGCTGATGAAGAACTCATGACCACTCCAATTGTCATTCCGCAACCGGAAGAAGGCGAATACCAGATGTACATTCCCCTTCATCAAGGTGAAGGTTTGTGCGTATTGGCAGGGGTGATTCCTGAAGGCGACTTCTCTTTTTTTGGTCGCTGCGAAAACCTGAGTGGAACAGGAAGCATCTCATGCAATAACGGGCGCTCTGCACAGGTGTATTGGATATTGACGTCGTGTCAGGGCGGCCACGGTCGCTCGATCAGGAATTTTGGCCCGGACTTCTTCTTCGGTTTTGACCAGGACAAGGGAAAAGCAATCGAGCAATTAAGGGAGGCGGAGCCTATTCATTGAAATGCCTGAACGGCAAGCAAGACGCCATTCCCGGAGACACATGTCTGAAGAGGCAATGTCCATGCGCCTTCCATGCCATAGGGCCTTGAAAATCCCTACCCGTGCCCTTCCGGGCTCGCTCTTTCCCGCTGCAGTTCTTGCCGGCAACGATGAATTTAACCAAGCGAAAACGTAGTTAAATCAATCCATCCTGCGAATTTTCCGGTTAGAATTCCGCACCACTTTCAGGGAGAGAATAAATGAATAACGCCATTGTCCGTGCGTGTCTCACTGTCCTCGTTTTATCCGGAATTGCATTACCCGCCAGTGCGGGCGAACTAATCATGGTGGGTGGGATTCCACTTGACTTCATCCTCTTCGCGCTCACCTTGCTCGGTGTCGCCTTGTTTCACAACTACACGCTTTATGTCGGCCTCACCGGCCTAATCACTATCACCCTCTACAAGCTGATCTTTACCGGATTCAAGACCGGCGACGGCCTGGCTGGCCTGGGAATGCATTTCCAGCATGAATGGGTGGTGCTCGCCAACCTGTTTTGCCTGCTCATGGGTTTCGCGCTGCTCTCGCGCCACTTCGAAAAGAGCCACGTCCCGGCCATCCTGCCCAAGTACCTGCCCGACGACTGGAAAGGCGGCTTCGTCATGCTAGTCATGGTCTTCGTGCTTTCCAGCTTCCTCGACAACATCGCCGCCGCGCTGATCGGCGGTGCCATGGCACACCAGTTGTTCAAGGCCAAGGTGCACGTCGGCTACCTCGCCGCAATTGTTGCCGCCTCCAATGCCGGCGGTTCCGGCTCGGTGGTCGGCGACACCACCACCACGATGATGTGGATCGACGGCATCAGCCCGATTACCGTGATAGACGCCTACATGGCGGCTATCCCCGCGCTGTGCATTACGGCCTACTTCGGCGCCAAACAGCAGCATGCCTATTCACCAATCATCAAGAATGCGCATGCGCACACAAACATCGACAAGCCCCGCATTGGTATCGTCGCGATGATCTTGATCTTCGCCATCGGCACCAATATCGTGATCAACGTGAAGTTCAGCCAGTTTGCCGATCATTTCCCCTTCATCGGTGTTGCAGTCTGGCTGGCGATTCTTCTCTCGGTGCCGATTCGCCGCCCGGATTGGGAAGTCTTGCCGGAAACGTTCAAGGGAACGATCTTCCTGCTCTCACTGGTCACCAGCGCCTCGATGATGCCGGTCGAGAAACTACCCCTGGCCTCGGCCATGGCGGCGCTCAGCCTGGGCTTTGTCTCGGCGGTCTTTGACAACATCCCGCTCACCGCGTTGGCACTCAAACAGGGCGGCTACGACTGGGGCGTCCTGGCCTACGCCGTCGGTTTTGGCGGTTCGATGGTCTGGTTTGGTTCGTCGGCCGGCGTGGCCCTTTCCAACATGTACCCGGAAGCCAAATCAGTCGGTAACTGGCTGCGCCACGGCTGGCACGTCGCCTTGGCTTATGTTGTAGGTTTTGGCGTGCTGTACGCGACGCTCGGTTGGCACCCGGATACACACCACAAAACAACTACCAACGTTCAGGTTGAGGCCCATGCACCAGACGCCAAACCCGCTGCCCAGTAAATCAAGATGATCAATGCAACAACGCCACCGTAAAGGTGGCGTTGTTGCATCCGGGTCGCGCTTTCTTATAAAAGCGCCGAACAGACTTATTCAGGAACCATCAAGTCCGCGTTGGGATCTTTCTTCACGCCGGGTTTGCGCCCGCGCGCCGGAGCCGGCAAGTCGCAAGACAAGCGGCAACTGGTGCCCTCGATTTTCTTGCCGTCGATATACCGCGTCACCTTGCAGCAAATAACGTCACCGGACGCAGAGAGTTCAGCAACTTGCGTCTTCAATTTGGCCATTGGAATGTCGAGCGCCTGCGAGATATCGGCATCGAGTTGTTCGCCATTGGCTCTCAGGTATTTAAGAATGGATGCATTCATCTGGATATCCCCACACTGCTTTCGGTAAAAAGTCGAGTCAGTGTGCACCCTAATTTGATTCATGGCAATTGACGCAGCGAAAAACATTTCATGAACGCCATGAACTCCTGTTCGCCGGGTGTTCTCCGGCTCCTTGCGCAGTCGCTAATTTCGGGTAATCTGTCGGGATGGACTTACTGGATATTCTCGGGCTGCTTCTCTTTGTCGCCACCGGCTGGTTGTGGCTCGACAGCTTCAACGCCCGCGAGGCGGCGGTTTCGGCGGCCAAAGCGGCGTGCAACTCGGAGAATCTACTGTTTCTGGATGACACCGTTGTGATCCAGCGATTCCGTCCGGGGCGGGACAGCGAAGGCGTGTTGCGTATCCGTCGTGTCTATGGCTTTGAATACAGCGATACCGGCAATGACCGCAGTTCGGCGAGCATCGTCATGCTGGGAAACCGCGTCCTCGTCATCAACCTGAATCTGCGCGAAACACCAGACCGGGCGCTGCTGCACTGAAGCTGCACGGCTGCAGGCCAATGAATACGAGGACCTTCGGCATGTAAGCCCTGGAAGCCAATAGGCATGGGGTACCCAGAGCATATGGCTTCAAGAAGCTCATATTTCGCGGTTGCCGGTAATTGGCTGTAAAATCGCCGTAACCCCAGTACCCGTTCCTGCCAAGGCGTCAACCATGCTTATCGTCAAACCTGTCCGCGTCACTCGCCGCTACACGCAAAAACTCGTCGCTGAACCCTCGGTCGTTTTCCCGCTGCTCTGCCCGGTTCGTGAGGCCGACTGGATCGAAGGCTGGAGGCCCGTTTCGGTCACCTCTGAATCGGGCATCGCCGAGCTGGACTGTGTTTTCGTCACCTCAGCCGCACCGAACCAGGCCATCTGGTACATCTCTCGGCACGAGCCCGACAACGGCCTGGTCGAAATGATCAAGATCACGCCACAATTTACCGCCTGCAAGCTCTCCATCCAGCTTCGCCCGATTGAAACGGGATCGGAAGCCGTTGTCACCTATTCCCACACAAGCCTCGGGCCCGAGGGCGACGCCTTTGTCGAGTCGTTTACCGAGGACTACTACGAGAAGTTCATGCAGGACTGGGAACTGCGCCTTAATCACTACCTGATGAACGGTAGCTGCTTGCAGGCTGGCTAAATCTGTCGATTCAAATAAGCTTGCCGGGGTTCATCAGACCCTGCGGATCAAACGTCCGCTTGATACTGCGCATCAACTCCATTTCAAGCGGGCTCTTGTAACGTAGCAATTCGTCACGCTTGAGCTGGCCAATACCGTGCTCGGCGCTGATGCTGCCGCCCAGTTGATGCACGATGTCGTGGACAATTCCATTCACCCGTGACTGCGAGGCGAGAAAAGCGGCGTTATCACCCGCTTCTGGTTTCGACTGGTTATAGTGAAGATTGCCGTCGCCGACATGGCCGAAAGTCACGATGCGGATTCCGGGAAAAACTTTTTTCAGTGCCGCATCCGCACGGTCGACAAATTCACCGATACGCGAGATCGGTACCGAGATATCGTGCTTGATGCTGAAGCCCTCGATTTTCTGCGCTTCGCTGATGTTCTCGCGCAAGGCCCATAGACGTTTGGCCTGTTCACTGCTTTGCGCCAGAACGCCGTCATCGATCGCACCGCTCTCCAGCGTCTTCCCGAGAAAATTCTCCAGCGCCGCACTGAGCGCACCCTCCTCGCCCGCGCCGGAAAGCTCGACCAGCAGATACCACGGGCTTTCCGCAAGCGGTGCTTGCGCCCCTGGAATGTTCTTGAGCACCAGCCCAAGCGAAACGTCGGAAACGAGCTCACAGGCCGTCAGCGTCGCGCCAAATGCGCTTTGCAGTTCGCTAAGCAGGCGGACAGCGGTTTGTGGTGATTCAATCGCCAGCCAGGCGGTCGCCGTGGCTCTCGGCAGTGGAAAGAGCTTCAAAACCGCTGCTGTAATGATGCCAAGAGTTCCTTCTGCGCCGATGAACAATTGCTTGAGATCATAGCCCGTATTATCCTTGCGCAGGCCACGGAGGCCATTCCATATTTCGCCGTTGGGCAGCACGACTTCCAGCCCGAGCGTCAGTTCACGCGCATTACCGTAGCGCAGCACTTGCACACCGCCGGCGTTGGTCGAGAGGTTGCCACCGATCTGGCAAGTTCCCTCGGCGGCAAGCGACAGCGGGAACAGGCGTCCAGCCTCCAAGGCGGCGTCCTGCAGGGATTGCAAGACACAACCGGCTTCGACGGTGATGGTGTTGTTGGCCGGATCAATCACGCGAATCCTGTTCAGCCGCGAAAGACTGATCAGGACTGCCTCACCGCTGTTGTCGGGGATACTCGCTCCGCAATGGCTGGTATTTCCGCCCTGCGGCACCATGGCCGCGCCCGCGTGCGCGCAGGCACGCACGACGGCTGAGACTTCGTCCGTACTCGCCGGTCGCACCACGCAGCACGCCGCGCCGTGATAGCGCCCGCGCCAGTCGATCAAATGCGGAGCCATGTCATTGGCCGCCGTCAGAACGTTATCGGAGCCGACTATAGCGACGAGGTGTTCAATCAAACTATGTTGTGACACGTTCGGAATCCTGATTAAAACAAAGAAACTTGGTCTTATCGATCCGAGCCGAATAACTCTAAATACCGTTCGTTTAGAGCCTGTCGAAGGATGAACGGGCTTCGACAGGCTCGGCCCGAACGGAATCTATCGCCATATCGGACCGAATCAATGCTTCTCGGCAATTTCTGCATACAAGTCATGCTCATCGGCATCAACGACTTGAACGCGCAGGAAATCACCCGGCTCGGCATCAAAGAAATCGTTGATAAACACCAGCCCATCAATCTCCGGTGCATCGGCGGATGACCGGGCGATGGTGCCTTCGTCATCGACCGCATCGACCAGCACCTCGATCTCGCGCCCGATCTTGGCAGCGAGCAGTTCAGCGGAAATGTCTTCTTGAACATCCATCAACCGACGGCGGCGCTCATCCCGGACCTCGTCCGGAACGGCACCGGGCAATGCATTGGCCGTCGCCCCGTCAACCGGTGAGTAGGCAAAGCAACCGACCCGGTCGAGCCGCGCTTCTTCGATGAATTCGAGCAATTCCTCGAACTCGGCCTCGGTTTCACCGGGAAAGCCAGTAATGAAGGTACTGCGGATGGTGATGTCCGGACAGACGGAACGCCAAGCCTTGATCCGCTCCAGGTTGTTCTCTGCACTGGCCGGACGCTTCATGGCCTTGAGAATGCGCGGATTGGCGTGCTGGAAAGGCACATCGAGGTAAGGCAGTATCTTGCCTTCGGCCATCAGCGGCAGCAGATCGTCGACGCTCGGGTACGGATAAACGTAATGCATGCGCACCCAGATGCCGAATTCAGCCAACGCCTCGCACAACTCCTTCAGCCGGGTCTTGACCGGACGCCCACCAAAGAAACCGGTACGATATTTGAGATCAACGCCGTAAGCGCTGGTGTCCTGCGAAATAACCAGCAACTCGCGCACGCCGGCGTCGGCAAGATATTTCGCTTCCTGCAACACGTCGCCAATCGGCCGGCTGACCAGCGGACCGCGCAGTGACGGGATAATGCAAAAGGTGCAACTGTGGTTGCAGCCTTCGGAAATCTTGAGGTAGGCGAAATGATCCGGCGTCAACTTGACACCCTGTGGCGGCACCAGGCTGGTAAAAGGATCGTGCGGCTGCGGAAGATGCGCATGCACGTGCTGCAGAACTTCATCCGATGCATGCGGGCCGGTAATCGCCAATACCCTGGGGTGAGCGTCGCGAATGACATCACTCTTGGCCCCCAGGCAACCTGTAACGATCACTTTGCCATTGGCCGCCAGCGCTTCGCCAATGGCATCGAGCGACTCTTCAACCGCCGCGTCGATAAAGCCGCAGGTGTTGACGACAACCAGATCGGCTCCTTCAT
>JBBRDR010000121.1:0-9464 GCA_038203745.1 Burkholderiales bacterium
CCGAACGCATCCGGAATGGGGCGGAGGGCATGCAGAGGCTCCGGGTAAGCCGTGTCGCAGGCTAACAAAACGACGCGCGTATTCTCCACCACGGCTTGGGTGAGGGCTTCCAGTAGCCCTGCGCCGAAGCAGGCATCGAAGGCACTCAACACCGACGAGGTCGTCATCGCGCCGGTGGCGATGCTCCAGTAACCGGAGGCCGTGTTATGCACGGAATTATGGAAGCGAGTCGGCGAAATTTGCCGGTCATCCGAGGCCAGCACTTCGCAGATGGCATGACAATTTTCGCCATCACCGCCCGATGAGGAAAAGACGCTAGGCAAGCTGGATGCCTCAAGACCCGCATGTTTAATGGCTTCCAGGCCGGTTGCCAGCGTCAGTTTAACCAAAATGCCGCTGCGTCGGCGTTCTGCGGCCGGCAACAGCGCCGGGGGGGGCAGAACGGTCTTGCCTGGTAGATACGGCTGCGAAGCGTCAAGTACCGCGCGGCTGCTGGGCCAGTCGGTCAAACCCGGCCCGAGCAGGCCGATGCCTTCAATGTAGGCGGAAAGGGAGGCCGTGCGCGTCATGATCAGGCCGCCTTTCCAAAAATCAGGCTGCAATTGGTGCCGCCAAAGCCGAACGAGTTGCTGAGTACGCGTGATACCGGCTGCTCGCGATTCTCCAGCACATAATCGAGATGCAGCGTCGGATCGAGTTGCCGCGTGTTCAGGCCGGCGGGGATCAGGTTGTGGCGCAGTGCCAGCGCGCAAATTACCGCTTCCATGCTGCCGGCCGCGCCCAGGGTATGGCCGGTCGCGCCCTTGGTGGAACTGCAGGGTGTCGTGCACGTCCCCTCGGGGCCGAAGACAGCAGAAACCGCCTTCTCTTCGGCCGCATCATTGTTAGAGGTCGCCGTGCCGTGCAGATTGATATAGTCGATCTGTGCAGGATTTACTCCCGCCATTTTGAGCGCATCCTGCATCGCCATGCGCGCCCCCAAACCTTCTGGGTGCGGCGATGACATGTGATAGGCATCGCTGGATTCGCCGACGCCAAGCAGAAGTACTGCATCCGCATCAAGATGTTCCGGCGCGCGTTCGAGGAGCGCAAAGGCTGCCGCTTCACCAATCGAAATCCCGTTGCGATTCATATCGAATGGGCGGCAGGGCTGTTCAGAAATCAGCCCGAGTGAACTAAAACCGTAGAGCGTCGTCAGGCACAGCGAATCGACGCCACCGACCACGGCCGCATCGATCAGCCCCGCTGCCATCATGCGCCGGGCCGAACTGAAGACCTTGGCGCTGGATGAGCACGCCGACGATACCACCGCTGCCGGACCCGTCAGCCCGAAATAATGGCGCGCGAAATCGGCAACGGAAAAAGGATTATGCGTGCTGTGGTAAACAAAATCGGCAGGAAGCGCACCCGTCGCCGGGTCGCGCCGCCGGTAGGCCAGCTCGGTTTCCAGAATGCCGGAGGTGCTGGTGCCGAGAAACAAGCCGACACGCTGCGCACCATATTTTTCGATGGCCGCCCACACAGCCTCGGCAAAGCCGTCTTGCGTCAAGCCGAGAAAGGCCAGCCGGTTGTTGCGGCAATCAAAATCGGCCAGGTCGGCGGGAAGTTGCACTGCATCCGCGCCCGGCACTTCACCAACGAATGTCGCCAGATTCACCGTGTCAAACGCGCACGGTATCAGCCCCGAGCGACGCTGGCGCAGCGCGTCCAGGGTTTGCTCGAGGCCGTGACCGATACTGCTGGTTGCAGTGAAATGAGAGAGCCAGAGCGGGGTCAAAAAGTGATCCAATCGTTAGTAAAGCAAATATTTAATAAACAGGCGATGAAAGGAAATGCTTGATATTTCGAGGTGAAAATATCCGCATTCTAACGGCAGTTTGCGACCCTCTGTCGTCATTCGCAACATTGGGGGTTCAACGGCCGGTAACTGAGTGGTGCAGTCGCATGGCGTGATTGCTAATGGTCAGCACCTCGGCCTGAGTCGCCGTTGACCGGCTGGGCCGTGTCGGTCTGCCGTGTGCCGGTTACCCGCCGCTCAGCCGAGAATTACGTTGAACGGCTGCTTTACCATTTTGCGAATAAGTACTCCCGACCCACATCTGGCGTACAGCCCTTCGAGGCTACTGCGGCAGTTGACAGAGTTGAACCGACATTCGCCCCGCCTACTCACGGACGGTAGATCGGCCAATTCGGCCATCCAACCGAAAACCAAACAAGCCATAACTGTCCGGCAGTAATCCGACCTAACGAGCACCTTGACGCTCAAAGTCAGATATCTGATCCTGAGAACAAAATTTTCCCCAAAACGGACATAAATCTTCTATTTGCGCGACAGGTTGAGCTAACGGCCAAGCAAGTGGGTGATTTCACGCTTCATTTAATCCTCAATGCCATTTTTGTCACATAGATGACAATTGTCTGTCACCACTCGTATAGATCGCCCCCCCGCGGCTAGATAAATTGTCTGCAACAGCTAAAGCGATATTCGAAGCCAACGCACAGATACTTTACAAAAAAGGAAATTTATGTCGGATCTGAACATTGCCGTTCTTCCCGGAGACGGAATCGGCGAGGAAGTGATGAACGCGGCGGGGAAAGTTTTAGCAGCCATAGAACCGAAAATTGGGGTTTGTTTTAACCTTAATTATCAAAAGGCGGGGGCTCAACACTACCTTGATACCGGAGTCGCACTGCCGGACTCCGTTCTTAAGGTGTGCGATGAGTCCGATGCGATCCTGTTTGGTGCCATGGGCCTGCCGCATGTACGCAGCAAGGACGGTACGGAGATCATTCCACAATTAGATCTACGCTTTCATTTCGATCTTTATGCCGGCGTACGTCCGATTCGTACATTCAAAGGCCTCCCGAGTCCGCTTAGTAGCCCAAAGGCCGCCGAAATCGACATGGTCTTGGTGCGGGAAAATACCGAAGGTCTGTTTTACGCACGTGGCAGACCGGATGTGCGCGTCGTTGATGGTGAAGAAACAGAAATATTTGACACCATGAAGATCAGCCGGAAAGGTACAGAACGCATCTGTAAATACGCCTTCCAGATCGCAGAGCGCCGGGCGAAGATGAAGGGACGGGCTGGTCGCGTCACCAGCATCGACAAAGCTAACGTGTTTACATCAATGGCGTTCTGGCGTCGCGTTTTTGAAGAGACGGCGCAATCCTTTCCGAGTGTAGCTGCCGACAGTGCCTACGTCGACGCGATGGCGCTCAATCTGCTGATGAAACCGTGGAACTACGACGTGATGGTGACCGAGAATATGTACGGGGACATTCTGTCTGACCTGATCGCCGGACTCGTCGGAGGGATGGGCATGGCACCCTCGGCCGACATCGGCGACAAACATGGGCTGTTCCAACCTGCGCACGGCACGGCGCCGGATATCATGGGTAAGGGGAAAGCCAACCCGAGCGCGATGATCCTGTCCGCAGCCATGATGCTCGACTGGTTGGCAGGCCGCCATGGCGATGAGCGCCTCTCAAAGGGGGCGACGATGATCGAGCGTGCGATTGAACGAGTCTTCGCCGCGGGCAATATACGTCCGATGGAATTGGGTGGCTCCCATGGCTCGGAGGAGGTTACGAGCGCAATAATCAAGGAGATTAATCAGGGCTGACTGGAATTTTCAGGAGACCTGATGATAGGACGTCGGTCTCTGTCGCGAACAGTCGGAAAAAAACGAAAATCAAAGAGAGTCCAAATGAAGACGGAGAATATAACGGCTGAAGTTACGAGAACTGATCGATCAATGATCGATCGATACCTCCGATTGCTGCGGGGGATTAACGTCGGAACCGAGTGGTTTGGCGGAGTACTGTTGGTCGTCATGTCGCTCATCACTTTGGCATCGGTGTTGTCCCGATACGTGGCCAACGTGTCGTTTGCTTGGATTGAAGAAGGGGCCGTTTTTATTATGGTCTGGGTCGTTGTGTTCGGGGCATCACTGGCCATCGAGGCCAGACACATGATTGCCGTCGAAGCTCTTGCGTCAAGGTTTTTCGGCGTACCTTTGAAAATCCTGAAAACACTGGTCGGCCTGATCTCGATGGCGTTTATTTCTGTGCTGATCTGGGCAGGATGGAACATGACGGAGATCGCCGAAATGCAGTTCAGCCCGACGCTTCCCTGGCTATCGATGTTTTGGGTCTATGTTGCGATTCCCGTCGGTGGCGGATTGATGCTGCTCAATTTTCTCGGAAACACACTGAAAATCTGGACGCAAGAACAAGCTGACAAACAGTCGGAGGTGCTCGAATGACGGCAGTTACAGGTATTGCGCTGCTGATATTTCTCGCGCTGAGCGTGCCGATTGCAATCGCATTGGGATTGTCAGGACTCGTCGGCATCAATTCAGTCGATATTCCCTTCGTGGTTCTGCCACAGCGGATGGTCGTGGGACTGTCGCATTTTACCTTGATAGCCCTTCCGTTCTTCATCTTTGCCGGCACGTTGATGGATCAGGGTGGCATCTCGTCACGACTGATCCGAATGGTCCGCGCGTACGTGGGGCACATCACGGGCGGCGTCGCCATTGTTACCGTCATCGCCGCGATGATCTTCTCAAGTCTGTCGGGCTCGGGATCCGCCACTACGGCGGCGCTTGGGTCGATTCTGATTCCCGCGATGATCGCTCGCGGCTATTCCCGTCCTTTCTCCGCTTCGGTTCAGGCGGTTTCGGGCGAACTGGGTATTATCATCCCGCCAAGCATCACGTTCATCCTGTTTGGTGTAGCGACCGATACGTCGATCGGGGACCTTTTTCTTGCGGGAGTGATACCCGGCTTGTTGATTGGCGGCTCCTTGATTGTCACTTCCTATTTCCTCGCCAAAAACAAGGGCTACGTTGGCGTCGAAAAATCTTCCTGGTCAGAGCGTATCGCCGCAACCCGCGAGGCTATGTGGGCTCTATTCATGCCAGTCATTGTCTTAGGGGGGATTTATAGCGGCGTATTTACAGCTACAGAAGCGTCGGTAATTGCCGTCGGCTATGCTTTCATTGCCGGCACCTTCATTTACCGCGAAATCACCTGGCCAAAATTCAAAAAAGCAATTAAGGAAACGTTGATCTCGAGCGGCATGATCATGTTCATCATCGGAACCGCGTCGGTCTTTTCCTGGGTGTTGACACGGGCCCAGGTGCCGCAAAACCTCGCCATGGCCTTTGCCAACTTTTCGGCGAGTCCGTATGTGTTCCTGCTGATCATCAATCTCTTTCTATTCGTTGTCGGCATGTTCTTTGACGCGGCGCCTGCCGTTGTTGTCCTCGCAGGCATTCTGACGCCCATCGCGGAGAAATTCGGCATCGACCCGGTGCATTTCGGAGTCATCTTCGCCGTCAACATGGCGTTTGGCATGGTGACTCCACCGGTGGGAGTGAATCTCTTTGTTGCATGCAAAATCGCCAATATCAGCATGGAACAGATGGTGAGGGATTTGATGCCTTTCTGGGTTGTTTTGGTGATCGACCTGCTGCTGATCACCTATCTCCCGCAAGTGTCGCTCTGGCTGCCGAGTCTTGTTAAGTGAACACAAAATGCTAATCACGGTTTTTTAACGGAGGATCAAAATGAAAAAACGCATATTTGCAGTTGCAACGATGGCATCGCTAATGTTCGCCGTCATGCCGAACGTTCTAGCCCAGGGAGGCGATGGAAAGTCGATAAGCCTCAAGTTCGCGCAGACCAATAACGAGAAGAACAAGTATCAGGTAGCCATGTTGAAGTTCAAAGAGGTTATCGAAGCCAAAAGTAATGGGAGATACAAGATAGAGGTGTTTGCCGGGTCGCTCGGCGGCGACCGCGATTTGATGGAAGCGGTGCAAATCGGCTCGGTTGATGCCGCTGCTCTCAACACCGCAGTATTGGCGTCTGTAGTTCCGGAATTTGGCGTTTTAGATCTGCCGTTCCTTTTTAGAGATAGAGAGCAAGCCTACAAAGTTCTGGATGGCCCGGTCGGGCAGGATCTCATCAAGAAAGCCAATGCGAAAATTGGCTTCATCGGAACCGACTATTGGGAAAACGGGTTCCGTGGGTTCACCAACAACGTGCGCCCGATTGTGAAGCCCGATGACCTCAAAGACCTCAAGTTCAGAACGATGCAGAGCAAGATGCATCTAGAGAGTTTCAAGAAATGGGGGGCTAACCCGGTACCTATGAGTATTTCCGAGGTCTATACCTCGATGCAGATGAAACTAATCGACGGGCATGACAACGCGGCGGACACTGTCAATGCCATGAAGATGTGGGAGGTTCAGAAATACTATTCGGAGAGCAAGCACTTCTACAGCCCGGTCCTCTTCGCCTTCAGCGCGAACATGTGGAAGAAACTGAACGACGACGACAAGAAGATGTTTCTGGAGGCCTCGAAAGAAGTGGCGGCTTTTGAACGAAAACTGGCTAAGGACATGGCCGGTCAAGCGATCGATAACCTGAAGAAAAACATGCAGGTCACCGAGACCGTTGACTACGAAGCTTTTAGGGCATCCGTGCAACCGATCTGGCAGAGTTATTACTCCGTTTTCGGAAAGGAGCTTATTGAGAAGATTGCCAACACAAAATAGACCTTGGGCCGTTTTACAGAATTCGTTGCACAAGTTCTGCAGCTTTTCCTTTGAGGATTGGTCGATGAATTGACCAATCCTCGATTTTTTTACGCAACGCAAGATAGCGGTTCTGATGCGATTGTTCATACAAGCGCGTGAAGAATGCTCAAGCGAGATTGGTCAAAAGGATTTGTTATGTACGTCGTTACTGTTGATTTTCAGGTTGCCTCTGCGCATGCTGCGCGATTTCTTGGTGAAGTTGTCACCAACGCAGAATGTTCACTTCGGAATGAGGCGGGGTGTCATCGTTTCGATGTGGCGGTTGACAAAAGCGATCGCGCGCACGTCTTTCTGTATGAACTCTATGCTGACGAAGATGCGTTTCAGCATCATCTGGCAACCGATCACTTCAAGGCTTTTGACGCGAAGGTCTCACGCTGGGTAATGTCCAAAAAAGTCTGCGTATTCACCTTGGCTTCTAGTTCTCTAGTGGCGTGAAATAGTTGATGTGGCGTAGTAGTGCCGTCTCTGCGTTGCAAATGTCTAAATCGCGTAATAGGTGTGCAGGATTTCCGGGTAAATAGCGCCGATTTTCCGTCCGGTCATTTCGATGCAGCCGTTTTCTTTGAATTCCTTCAGGAGACCATTGACCACTTGGCGCGAGCTGCCGATGATGGCCGCGAGTTCTTCCTGCGTCAGGTATATTGAGACGGGGATTCGGCCTTCCTTCAGCATTCCTGATTTTTCTGCGATATGGAGGAACGTTAGGGCCATTCTTGTTTGCGCTTTGTTGCAGGCGAATTCCAGCAACGTGGTATGCGACTCGTGAAGCCGGGATGATAGTTGCTCAAGGCATTTCTTTTGCATTTCGGGGTGGCTGTCCAGGAGCTTGTTGATGAAGTCAACGCTGATCGAATACACAGCGATATTATCCAGTGCCTGTGCATAGCAGTCGCGCGGATTCGTGCGGAACATTTCGGAAATGCCGATGAATTCACCTTTGGTTCTGAGCGCGATCGAAAACCGGTCGCCATCGCGAGTCATGCGATAAATATTGACCCACCCCTGTTCGATGAAATATACCTCGTTGGTGCGATCTCCCTCTGAAAAAAGGATCTGCCCCTTTGGGTATTTCTTTAAATGCCCGCCTTTCAGAAAACGGGAGATTTCTTCGTCTGTCCACA
The DNA here is from genome assembly GCA_038203745.1 of Burkholderiales bacterium. Lineage (GTDB taxonomy): Bacteria > Pseudomonadota > Gammaproteobacteria > Burkholderiales > Rhodocyclaceae > Propionivibrio. The sequence continues at coordinate 7,736 of JBBRDR010000121.1, forward strand.
AAAAAGTCATGAGTCTATCCGTCAGGTTCTGATGAATTCGATGCTGATTCAAACAGCGTGTGCTTCCCATTCGGAGGATGGCTTGGATACCGTTATTGCGGCCAGCTGTCTTCGTGGTGTCGGGGAATGTTACACGTTTCCTATGGAGTTGTTTTTCGTGGTCGATCGCAGCCGCAATGAGAGCATGTTGAGCCTGCAAGAACAGGTGGAAAATTAAACGCCATGGATAGCAGATTTCAGAACAGACGGGTCGTTTGAATGGCGCTTTTGTTGGGAGAGAAAAGGGCTGCTCTTGGCCGATTGTACTTATTGGGCATCAAAACCGAAAGCGGCCATTTCTCTGGATGCCGGAAACACAATGCTGTGCCTATTCGTCTGCTCGTCCACGCCGCCACTTCCAAGGCGGCGTCGGGTTTTTGCTATTCCATAACCCATTGCGGTAAATCTTGGCCTTGAATTCGGCCTGCGCGTAATCAGCCCGTTCCTGCTGCGTTTGATCCTTCGAGTATTTCTGATACCACCAGGCCATCCCATTCCGGATCTGTTCAAGCCCAACATCCTTGCTATCCACAAACACGACACAGATTTCCTGTTGGTAACGGTCAGGTTTCCTGCATTCTGCCCTGGCAGGCTGGCTGAACGCCATCGCCGACAAGCTGGTCTTCGCCTGTTGTCCGAAGTCCTGAGCCGTTTCGGGGGCATCAATACCGGACAGGCGGATCGTATGCTGCTGGTTTTCAACATCAAGAAGCGTGAGGGTGTCGCCGTCGGCAATGCTGACGACCCGGCCAGTCAGTGTTACTGCATGGGCAGATAATGACAGTAAGGCCATCACAATAAGTACGAATCGTAGTGGGTTCATAAAAGGAATTCTATCAAGTTCCTGGATCTGATTCCTTGCAACTGGCGGGCTTGGCAGGTTTGCCAGCAACAGAGGTGCTCAGGCGAATCTGCAACGATTGATACCCCGCCAGTATTCCCAGTGCCAGACCGGCCAACACGTCCACCGCCACATGTTGACGGGTGGCCAATGTCGAATAGGCAATGCCGATAAACCACGTCCAATTGATGATGAGCACCCAATGCGGTGTGCCGATACGGCGCAGCAAGTAGTGTAACCAGACGCACGAGAAAGCGGCCGTGGCGACGTGGAGCGAAGGGCAGGCATTGCCCGAAGCATCGAGGTGCTTGAGCAGCTTTACGTTGGGTGACTGTGCCCAGTCGATGTTGGCGACAGGAATAGACGTGGGCCAGACGTAGAAAACGATCAATCCGGCCAAGCAGGTTGCCGCCATGGCTAGCGTATAAACCGTCAGTTCGCGTCGCGTCGTGAGCAAGGCTGGCGGGAACGAAACATAAACCCAGATCGACAGATATAGCGGCAAGGCCAGGGGCTGAAAGCCGATCAGTCGATCCAGCCCGATGATGGGCATGGTCGTGATTGGATACGCCGGGTTCTTGAGCAAATAAAAATAGGCGGCGAAAAATACGCTGATCAACAGGGGTATGCCCAAAGCCTTTAGCCACCAATGGCTGAAGAAGGCTGTCATTGCCTGCTTGTGCCAGGGCGTGTTGTTGTCGATCACACCAGCGACTGGCGCAGGGTGACAAAACGGAGCTGGGCGGCTGTTGCCGCATTCAGCAACGCGGGTAGAACGTCAAGAATAACCGGGACGCCATCGGGAGTGCGTGCCGCATTGCCGTCGTGCAGGAGCAGAATGGCGCCTGC
>JBBRDR010000122.1:0-9229 GCA_038203745.1 Burkholderiales bacterium
CTTGCGGTAAACCGGTGAATATTAAGAAAGGCCAATTCCTGGCACCAGGCGATATGAAGAACGTTGTGCTCAAGGCCAAGGAAGCCAACGACGGTGCAGATAGCATCATGGTTTGTGAGCGCGGCGTCTCTTTCGGCTACAACAATCTCGTTTCCGATATGCGCTCGCTGGCCATCATGCGTGAAACGGCATGCCCGGTGGTGTTTGATGCAACGCATTCAGTGCAGTTGCCAGGCGGGCAGGGTACGGTTTCAGGCGGTCAGCGCGAGTTTATTCCAGTACTGGCACGTGCCGCTGTGGCCGCTGGTATCGCCGGTCTATTTATGGAAACACATCCGTGCCCGGAAAAGGCTTTCTCCGACGGTCCTAATAGCTGGCCGCTGGCACGTATGGAAAGCCTTTTGAGAACACTGATGACGCTTGATCGGCTGGTCAAAAACGCCGGTTTTGAGGAAATGCACTAATGGCGGCCTATCTGGTAGTCGAAGCTAAGGTGAGTGATCCTGTAGCCTACGAAAACTACAAAAAACTCGCTGAAGTGGCGATTCGAGAGTACGGTGGTCGTTATATCGTGCGCGGTGGAAAAGTCGAAGTCATCGAAGGTAACTGGGACACACCGGAGCGTTTGGTCATCGTAGAATTTGATTCAGTTGATCAGGCTAAAAAATTCTACAATTCTCCCGAATACGTGGCGGCGCGTGAGGCACGTAAGGGGGCGGCGGTCTTCAACATGCTGGTCGTTGAAGGTTTGCAACAAGTATTTTGAGATAAAGGAAAACCCATGAGCTCAGTCGTTGATGTCGTAGCCCGCGAAATTCTTGACTCCCGTGGCAACCCCACGGTTGAGTGTGATGTGCTGCTTGAGTCCGGTGTCATGGGGCGTGCTGCTGTGCCGTCCGGTGCCTCCACGGGGTCACGGGAGGCCATTGAATTGCGTGATGGTGATGCCACGCGCTATCTGGGCAAAGGGGTTATGCAGGCTGTTGAAAACGTCAACACCGAGATTGCAGAAGCAATTATCGGCCTTGATGCGCAGGAACAGGCCTTTATCGACCAGACACTGATCCATCTCGATGGTACGGAGAACAAGGCGCGTCTTGGCGCTAATGCCATACTCGCCGTCTCGATGGCTGTCGCCAAGGCGGCGGCTGAGGAATCCGGCTTGCCCTTGTACCGTTATTTTGGCGGTTCAGGACCGATGCAAATGCCGGTGCCGATGATGAACATCATCAACGGCGGTGAGCACGCCAATAACAGTCTCGATTTTCAGGAGTTTATGATCGTTCCTGTGGGACAGAGCTCTTTCCGTGAAGCGCTGCGTTGTGGTGCAGAAGTCTTTCATGCGCTGAAGAAGCTGCTCGACAAGAAAGGCTTTTCAACGGCGGTGGGTGACGAGGGTGGTTTTGCCCCCAACCTCGGCAGCCATGCCGAAGGATTGCAACTGGTGGTACAGGCCATTGAGTCGGCAGGCTATTTCCCCGGGGAAGACGTTCTCATTGCACTCGACTGTGCGGCTTCCGAATTTTACAAGGACGGTAAGTACAATCTGGCGGGTGAAGGTTTGCAATTGAGTTCTGCACAGCTTGTTGATTACCTGGCCAATCTTGCTGACACCTTCCCGATCATTTCGATTGAAGATGGCATGGCTGAAGGCGACTGGGATGGCTGGAAGCTGCTGACCGACCGCCTGGGCAAGAGCATTCAGATCGTCGGTGACGATGTGTTTGTGACCAATACCCGGATTTTCAAGGATGGTATCAAGAAGGGTATTGCCAATTCGATTCTGATAAAAATTAATCAGATAGGAACGCTCTCCGAGACCTTCGCTGCCATTGAAATGGCCAAGCGTGCCGGCTACACGGCGGTTATTTCGCATCGTTCAGGTGAGACGGAAGACAGCACCATTGCTGACATCGCGGTTGGAATGAATGCGCTTCAGATCAAGACCGGTTCGTTGTCGCGCTCGGATCGCATCGCTAAATACAATCAATTGCTGCGTATCGAAGAGGATCTCGGTGATACGGCCGGTTATCCGGGGCGAGAAGCTTTTTACAATCTGCGTTGATTAACGATCGGTTCTGTCGTTAGCCATGCGCTGGCTCGCTGTCGCGCTTGTCGCCCTGCTGGTGCTGGTGCAGTATCCGCTTTGGCTGGGAAAAGGTGGTTGGTTGCGCGTTTGGGATGTCGACCATCAGTTGCAGCAGCAGAAAGAGGGTAACAAAAAACTCGAGGTGCGCAATGCCGGGCTGGATGCTGAAGTTCGGGATCTCAAACAGGGCTACGATGCGATCGAGGAACGGGCGCGTTTCGAATTAGGCATGATCAAACAAGACGAAGTCTTTGTCCAGATTCCGGAAAAACCTTCCACGGAGAAACCTGCAGAGAAGTCTTCTGCAAAATAGTCGACTCTCTGCATCTGTCTACTCAAGTTCAATTTCTCCCGAGATAGTCACGCTAACCAGCGATTCGCCGGATTCCAGCGGCATGAGCGCTGCTTCAGAGGACATTAATTTGGCGGCAGTGCGGAACATCGGCTGAGCGATTCGCCCGTTGGTATTCACTGCCAGGTGTTTGATGTGATAGGTTTTTCCAAGAGCATCAGCAATTACCTTTGCGCGCGCCTTGAATGCGGAAATTGCCTCAAGCATGGCTTCGTTCTCAGCCTTTTTGCGAGTTTCCGGCGAAGGTTGCAGCACAAGATTGGAAACGCCGAGTGAGGTCTGTAATTTTCCAAGCAGTTCAGAAAGAGCCGTGCTGTCGCCTGATTCCAGCGAGAGATCTGAACGCATACGCCATGACTCGATCTTTCCGCTTTTTGAGTAGCCGGGATAGGTGTTGGTGGCACCGCTCTGAGTTTTTACGGTAGGGAAACCCTTGGCTGTTTTCAGTGCATCGGCAATTTGTGCATTAATTTGTTTCGAGAGTTCGCCCGGTGTTGTTCCGCTGGCTTCGGCGGAGACAGTGGCGCGAGCTAGATCGTTTGCGGCAGGGCGGCTCGCTTCGGATGAGAGTTCGATTGTCGTCGCTGCAGCAAATGCCTGAGTGCCAATGAATATGGCGAGCAGCGGCAGATAACGTAAAGTATTGCGCAGGTGAGTCATGAGTTCTCCTGAATTGTGATCGAATTATTTTCAAAGACTACGGTCTGAATTAATGCTTGATTTCTATTGAACATATAGTAGCGTGCCGGTGTGGTGTAAAGATCGTTTCGTTTTCTTGTAGTCAGGCGTAAGAAGCTTGGTTAAAATCCGACTGACTGGTTTGTTTCAGTGTGATCAGGTTGGGTCTTTGAGGAGGCAGAATGCTTAAAGTAGGACAAGCTGCTCCGATGTTCGTTCTCCCTGATGCAGATATGGAGTCCATCGATATCGCCCAGTATCATGGCAAAAATAATGTCGTCCTCTTTTTCTATCCAAGAGACGACACGCCGGGTTGTACGCTGGAAGCAACCGATTTTTCTGATCATGAGGATGAATTTTTGCGTCACGAATGCACCGTCATTGGCATCAGCCGGGACGAATGCATCAAGCACGCCGAATTTCGTGACAAACATGGTATTTCCGTGCGGCTTCTATCGGATTCCGAAGGTGCAGCGTGTAAGCAGTACGGTGTATGGCAGGCGAAAGAGGTGGATGGTGTAAAAAAACATGGCATCCTGCGCTCGACTTTCGTCATTGATAAACAAGGTGTTCTCCGTGTTGTCCTTTACGGAGTCAATGCAAAAGGCCACGCGCTGGAAGTCTTGCGTGCGGTGAAGGAACTTAATTAATGAACATGCAAGTTACCAAGAACTCCGTCGTTACCCTTGACTACAGTGTTACTGATCCTGATGGCGAACTGGTTGATGCAGGTCAGGAGCCACTGGTCTATTTACACGGTGGTTACGATGATATTTTCCCGCTGATTGAAGAAGCGGTGGAAGGGAAAGCGATTGGTGAATCGGTGATCGTTAAAATGCAGCCAGACGATGCGTTCGGCGAGTACGATGCCGAACTGATCCAGATTGAATCACGCAAAGGTTTTCCCAAGGAACTGGAAGTTGGAATGCAGTTTGAAGGTGTGCCGGACGGCGGTGACGACGACGATATCCTGATCTATCGTGTTACCGAAATTGCCGACGATAAAGTTGTGCTTGATGGCAACCATCCTTTGGCCGGCATGGCGCTGGTGTTTACATGTACGGTGACTGCTGTGCGTCCGGCCGGTGCTGAAGAGATTGAGCATGGTCACATTCACGATGGTGATTGTGATCACGACGACTGATCGAGGCCGGTTTGATCAAAAAAACGCAGTTTTCTGACTGCGTTTTTTTGTAAACTGACGTCCTGCATGGGACGTCTTCTGGACACCCGGTTTTCAGGCGATGCCCTTCGTCAAAGACCGAAAACCGTGTTCTGGATGACCTGTTTTGGCATCGCCTAATGCGTGTTTTTCGATCGCGCTTCAAAGCGGAACAGTGACGGCGCTTTTCTGTCGATAATAACTTTGACCCAGCCCATGAAGGGGTAACCGAAAGTTTCTAGCCGGGTGAAGTTGGTAACGCGCTGGTGCGTTTCGGGGTGGCGTAGTGGCTGATCGACGCGTTGCCAGTGGGTGTCCCCATGAATTAACAGCACTTGGCCGGGGAAGTCGAGTGTTTCGCTACGCAGTGTTGTGAGCAAATCGAGATAACCGCTGTGTGCATAGCCTGCGGCGAAGTGGTTGAAGCCGGGATTGCCTTGCATGACGATTACGATTCCGGCAGAATTTTCCTGCCGCGCAGCGGCAAAGCCCTGTTTGAGCCAGTCAATGACCAAGGGATTGCGTGATAGGAATTCTGTGCTTGCATTTACGCCCATCCCGAAATTGTTGTTTGGCCCCGGAACGTTGAGCGTGATAAACAGCACCGGGCCGAGACGCCAGCGCAAGTGTTCCGGAAACTCGACAGATTGCCGTTCAAGCTGCAGTTTCTGTTTGCCAAGCGAAACGGGCCGGGCGAAAAACAGTTCACGCAGTTTGCTTAGCCGCTCCTGCGGGTCGAAATGACCAGCGACGACGCGCTTGCAGTCTGTCCATTCGTTGTCACCAGGAACGTAGATGAATGGCACCATAGAGGCGTTGAATACGTTTAGGCGATCGTGAAACAGCGCATCGCTGCACGGTTTGTTGCTGTCCTTGAAGTCGCCGGCGTGAATGATGAACTCCGGATGTTCGGCGGCAATGTCATCGAGCATGGCAGGTAGTTCCTGTCGCTCGTAACTGCTGTAGGGCGTGTCGCCGATGACCGAAAATCGCCACGTTTCGGCCTGTGTCGTACTGGCGAGCAAAAGGCAGAGAAGAACCAAGTGCCGTTTCATTGGCTCAGTTTTTTTAGCTCGTAGATTGCGTCAAGCGCCTGCTTGGGGGTGAGCGCATCGGGATCAATGCCGGACAGACAATCCATCACGGGGTGCCTGGCCACGGGCTCCGCCGGTGCAGCGTCTGTCGTTTCAGGCGGCAAAGCAGAAAAAAGATCGGGTTGCAGCGGGTTGGCGGATGCCCGCTGCTCGAACTCGCGCAACTGCCGGCGTGCGGCTTTGACCACCTGCGCCGGGATGCCGGCCAGCGCAGCGACCTGAATCCCGTAGCTCTGGTTGGCCGGACCATCCTCAACCGCATGCAGAAAAACGATGCGTTCGCCATGTTCAACGGCGTCAAGATGCACGTTGGCCAGATCGGCATATTGATTGGCGAGCAGGGTGAGTTCGAAATAGTGCGTGGCAAACAACGTCATGCTTCGGTTTTTCTCGACGAGATGGCGGCAGATGGCGAAAGCCAGTGCCATGCCGTCGAAGGTCGAGGTGCCGCGCCCGACTTCATCCATCAGGACGAGGCTGTATTCCGTGGCGTGATGCAGGATGGCGGCGGACTCCGTCATCTCGACCATGAAGGTTGAGCGCCCGGAGGCGAGATCGTCAGAGGCGCCGATACGTGTAAATATCTGGTCGAGCGGGCCGAGCACCGCACGGTTGGCCGGCACGAAGCTGCCGATATGCGCCATCAGTGCGATCAGCGCCGTTTGACGCATGTAGGTCGATTTGCCGCCCATGTTCGGGCCGGTGATGAGCAGCAGGCGGCGGCCGTCACCGAGCTTCGTGTCATTGGCGATAAAGGATTCACCGCCGGCGAGTTCGTTTTCGACAACCGGATGACGTCCGCCTTCGATGAGCAGGCCGGGTTCGGACGAGAATTGCGGGTGGCAGTAGTTGCGCGAAAGCGCGACATCGGCAAATGCACCGAGCAGGTCGGCATGCGCCACGGCCCGTGCAATACGGAGCAGTTGCGGCAGGTCAGTCTGCAAGGCCGTCAGAACGCCCTCGTAGAGCATTTTTTCGCGCGCCAGCGCCCGGTCCTGCGCCGAGAGCGCCTTGTCCTCGAACGCCTTGAGCTCAGGCGTGATATAGCGCTCGGCATTCTTCAGCGTTTGCCGCCGGCGGTAGTCGTCGGGAGTTTTGTCCGCGTTGGCGTTGGTGATCTCGATGTAGAAGCCATGCACGCGGTTGTATTCGACCTTCAGGTTGGCGATACCGGTGCGTTCGCGTTCACGTGCTTCCATCTCGATGAGGAATGCGCCGCAATTGTCTTTGATCGCACGTAGCTCATCGAGTTCGGCATCGAAGCCGTCGGCGATGATGCCGCCGTCGCGAATGAGAGCCGCCGGCTCAGGCAGGATGGCGCGTGTGAGCAGGTCGAGCACCGTGTCCGGTGTTGATAGCTCGCCGAGGAGTTGGTCGAGCAGCGGCGCGGGCGAGCCGGTGAGCGCGGGGCGCAGTTCAGCGAGCCGGTGCAGGCTGTCGCGCAGGCTGGAGAGATCGCGCGGTCGGGCACTGAAGAGCGCAATGCGCCCCGCAATGCGTTCGATGTCGGCCATGCCGCGCAGCGCCGTACGCAGTTCGCGCAGGCGGGGTGCCCCGTCGTCGAGCAGGGCTTCTATGGCGGCGTGCCGTGCCTTAGGTTGCGCAGGGTCACGCACGGGATGATGCAGCGCATGGCACAGTGCACGTGAGCCCATCGAGGTGACGCAGGTATCGAGCAGGCTGCACAGCGTTGGTGCCGGCTGACCGCGCAAGGTCTCGGTGAGCTCCAGGTTGCGTCGCGTGGCTGTATCAAGGCCGAGGAAGGTTTCGTCGTGCTCGACACGTAGCGATTGCACATGGGGCAAGGCGCGGGTCTGCGTCGCTTGTGCGTAACGTAGCAAGGCGCCGGCAGCCGCAATGCCCAGCCGAATCCCGTCGGCGCCGAAACCGGAGAGCGAGGCCGTTTTGAAATGTGCGCAGAGTTCGCGCGTTGCCGCTTCAGAATCGAAATGCCAGTCAGGCTGACGGGTGCATGAGGCCTGAGTACCTTCCAGCCCAAACGGCAGCACATCGCTGTCAGGCAGGACGATTTCAGCCGGCCGGATGCGGTCGATGCTTGCCTGTAGCCGATTAGTTGGTACTTCGCACAGGCGGAATTCTCCGCTGGCCAGATTAAGCCAGGCCATTCCGGCCAGTGTGCCATTACCTTGTCGCGCAACTGTTACGGCCATCAACAGGACGTCGCGTTTTTCGTCGAGCAGGGCGGCATCGGTCAGCGTGCCGGGCGTGACGATCCGGGCGATAGCACGTTCGACCGGACCTTTGCTTGTTGCCGGGTCGCCGATCTGCTCGCAGATCACCACAGATTCGCCCAGTTTGACCAATCGGGCGAGGTAGGGCTCCAGTGAATGGTAGGGCACACCAGCCATCTTGATCGGTGTGCCCGCTGACTGTCCGCGTGTGGTCAGCGTGATGTCGAGCAGGCGCGAGACCTTTTCGGCATCGTCGAAGAACAACTCGTAGAAATCGCCCATCCGGTAGAACAGCAGAATGTCCGGATGCTGCGCCTTGAGGCGCAGGTACTGCTGCATCATCGGTGTGTGTTTATCGAGATCAGCGAGCATGCGTTTCCTCGAAGGTCGGAGCGCTATTGCGCCCCGTTGGGATCAGCCGCGTAGCGCGGGTGTCAGGTGGTCATCGATGACGTGAAGCATTTGCGAGAATATCTTGGGCGTGCCGGCAACGATGTGGCCGGACTGGAGGTAGGTGTCACCACCCGTCATGTCACTCACGAGACCGCCCGCTTCGGTGACGATCAGGCAGCCGGCCGCGATGTCCCACGGCGAGAGGTCAAGTTCCCAGAAGCCGTCATAGCGACCACTGCCGACGTAGCACAGGTCAAGCGAAGCACAGCCTGGGCGTCGAATGCCCGCGCTGCGGCGTGTGAAGTCCTTGAACATGTTCATGTAAGCGTCAGAATGCGCAAGAGACTTGTAGGGGAAGCCTGTGCCGAGAAGGGCTTCATCCATATTGACGCATTTGGTGACGCGGATACGACGTTCATTGAGGAAAGCGCCGCCCCCCTTGCTGGCGGTGAACATCTCGTTGCGAATAACGTCAAAAACAACGGCCTGATTGAGCTGTCCCTTGTGGGTCAGGGCAATCGACACGGCGTATTGCGGGAAACCGTGAATAAAGTTAGTGGTGCCGTCGAGCGGATCAATGATCCACTGGTACTCCGCTCCTTCACCTTCTCCGGCGGTCTGGCCAGACTCTTCTGCTAGAATCCCATAGTCAGGATATGCTTCACGCAGCACGTCGATAATGGCGGCCTCTGCCGCTTTATCGACTTCAGTGACAAAATCACTATGCTGCTTGGTCGTGATTTTCAGGTGTTCTACGTCGTGTGAAGCGCGGTTGATGATCTGGCTGGCGCGTCGCGCGGCCTTGACCATGATGTTCAGAGCTGGATGCATGGTTTGTCTTTAAAAAATCCGACGGGCGGCCAGCGTTTGCCGGCTTCCCCTCGTTTGCGGAATCGCCTATTTTAGTATGAACCAGCCCCCTGCGTCTGCCTCAGCGTCGTGCCCGGCGCTGCCGAGCGCCAACGATGCGCTCGCCCGCGTGCGTATCGTCCTCTCGCGTACCAGCCATCCGGGCAATATTGGCGCTGCGGCACGGGCGATGAAAACCATGGGCCTGTCGCGCCTGACGCTGGTCAACCCGAAAGCCTTTCCTCACCCCGAGGCGGTGGCGCGCGCGGTCGGCGCCGACGACATTCTCGCCGCCGCGAAGGTTTGTGCGAGCCTCGACGAGGCACTCGCCGGCAGCGTTTTTGCGATCGCCGTTTCGGCGCGCCAGCGCAACCTCGGACCCACGCCGATGCCGGCGCGCGCCGGCGCCGCGGAGGTGCT
>JBBRDR010000123.1:0-9187 GCA_038203745.1 Burkholderiales bacterium
GCTGTCCCGGAAAGTGTCCGGAGACGCGGCTGACTGCAGTCATACTCGACCAAGTTTTTGATTGATCCGACGGCCGTTTGCGGATCTGCCCACTGAGCCGAGGCAAAATCCATGAGCTGCCATATCTGCGCCAAGTCTCCATTTTTACGAATTAATTCCTGATCTAGATAAATGCGGAAATCTTCATTTCTGCCAAGGAGTGCCCATTCCGCCTGCACGCCGCCGGACAGCAAAAATGTGGTCAGCACGAGCAGAATTATCCGTATGGGTTTGGGAAGGTCAGGAAGTCTATTCATGGCGCGTGTATCACTATGAAAGATGGGGGGCCAAGCTTGGACCAACAGGTCGCATAGTACACCTAAACTGACAGTTACCACTCCAGGCCGGGCATGGCTTTGATGCCGGCCTTGAAGGCATGTTTGACCGGTGTCATGTCGGTCACGGTGTCAGCCGCTTCGATCAGCGCATCGGGTGCGGCACGACCGGTGATGATCACGTGCTGCATACGTGGTCGTCCCGCCAGTGCCTCCAGTATGGGTTCGATATTCAGCCAGCCGTACTTGAGCGTGTAGGTGAACTCGTCGAGTACCACGAGGCTAATTTCCGGGTCGGTCAGGTAGGTGCAGGCCAGCGCCCAGGCAGCTTGTGCGGAGGCGGCATCACGTTCACTGTCCTGCGTTTCCCAGGTAAAACCGTCTCCGGAAACATGCCAGCACACCTGGTCGGAAAGCTTACGGTAAAAGCCCTTCTCGCCCGTATCGGAACGTCCCTTCACGAACTGGATGACGGCGACTTTCATTCCATGGCCAAGGGCGCGGGCGACAACGCCGAAAGCTGCGGAAGACTTGCCTTTCCCGTTGCCGGTGTTGACGACCAGAACGCCGCGCTCGGTTTGTGCCGAAGCGATGCCGCCGTCAACCACGGCTTTTTTTCGCGCCATGCGCTTGATGTGACGCTCCTCGCGTTTCTCAGCTTCGTGTTTGCTCATATTCGTTCGTACTCAGGTTGGGATGAAACTGATCCGCCCATCGCATTCAAGCGCCTGGAGCGGGTATTGGTAAAGCGCAGAAAGTCGTTCGACGGTCAGCATTTCTCTGGCCGGACCGGATTCAGTATTACCGTCGCCATGAATTAGCAGTACCCGGTCGCAAAAGCGCCAGGCCAGTGCCGGTTCGTGCAGTACCATGACCACCGCCGCATTGCATTCGCGCGCCGCTCCGGCAAAGAGTTCAAGCATGGCAATCTGGTGTTTGAGGTCGAGGTGGGCAATCGGCTCGTCGAGCAGGAATAGCCTGGGGGCCTGCGCCAGCAGCGTGGCAATAGCCAGGCGCTGACGCTCACCGCCGGAAAGTGTCTGGATATCCCGTTGCTCAAGGGCAGAGAGATCGACTGCCGCTAGCGCCTCTCGCACAATTTTAGCATCCTTGGCGGTTTCCCAGCCCCAGCGGTCGAGATGCGGATGTCGGCCAACCAGCGCGGTTTCGAGCACCGTTGAAGCAAAAGCGTCGCCGCGCGCCTGCGGCAACCAGCCGCGAATGAGGGCGCTCTTGCGCGGTCCCAGATCGGCGTAAGTGGCGCCATCGAGTCTGACCCCGCCCGATTGCGGTGCACGTAATCCGGCGAGTGTTGAAAGCAGGGTTGATTTGCCGGCACCGTTGCGCCCGAGAATGGCCAGTCGTTCGCCCGGCTGCAGCGTCAGGTCAAGGTTATGACAAAAAGTCTTGTCACCAATGCTGACGGTGAGTTGGCATGTTTCAAGGAGAGGCGTTTGGCTGGTCATCTCAGCGCCTCATCTGCGAGTCACGGGTAAGCAGGAAAAGGAACACTGGCACGCCGATCAGCGCGGTAAGCACGCCAACCGGCAACTGCTGCGGGGCCGCTACGGTGCGTGCCAGGGTGTCGGCGACTACCAGCAGGCAGCCGCCGGCAAGTGCCGAGGCAGGGAGCAGCAGGCGCTGGTCGTTGCCCACCGCCAGACGCACTAAATGCGGCACGATCAGGCCGATGAAGCCAATCGAACCGGCCTGTGTAACCGCGGCGGCGGTCGCTAACGACGCTACAATATAGACGCCACGGCGTAATCGGGCGACGGGTACGCCGAGGGTTTGCGCCATGTCTGCACCACGTGTAAGCAGGTTCAGTTCGCGGGAGAAAGGCAGAGAGACGAGGAGTACAGCCGCGAGGACGCCCAGTGCCAGACGTGGATCATTGCTTTGCGAGAGGTCGCCCATCAACCAGAACAACATGCCGCGCAGTTTGTGATCCGGCGCGATGGAGAGCATCAGCGCTACCGCCGCGCCACAGCCGGCAGCAACAATGACGCCGGTGAGCAAGAGACGGGTTTGCGTCCAGCTGCCGTCGCCGTGTGCCAGCCCGAAAACAACGAGCATGGCACCAAGTGCACCAATAAAAGCAGAGCCATTGATGCCGGCAAGACCAAAGCCAAGCAGAATGGCCAGTAAAGCACCGACCCCTGCGCCCCCGGAAATTCCAAGCACGTACGGATCGGCCAGCGGATTGCGCAGCAAGACTTGAAGTAGGGCGCCCGCCAGCGCCAGCAAGCCGCCGCAGGCAAAACCGGCCAGTGCGCGCGGCAGACGCAGACTGCGAATGACATCACCCGACAAACCGCTTTCGCTGCCGAACAAGGACGCAACAACGTCGTTGAACGGAATGTTGACACTGCCTACCATCAACGCCAGCGCAATGCTCACCAGCGCCAGTCCAAAGAGGGCGGCGAGGATGAGCAGGGCACGGCGGCGGGTGGGCATGGTAGCGGCTACTTGGGCGAGTAACGGATTCCGGCCAACACGTTTGCGCCGGGCGTCTGATAATACTGAACCTGTTCATAGTATTTATCGAACACATTGTTGGCTCTGACAAACAGCGAAAACTCTTTGTCGAGTCGATAGCTACCATAGAGATTAAACAGCGTATATCCGCCAAGACGCTGTGTATTCTCCGCATCACTAAACCGCTGACCCGTCGCCACCACTTCACTGCCAATGGCCCATTGACCCGCGTCATAGTCTACAGCTGCCGTCCCAAACTGTTTCGCACGGCGCGCCAACTGGTGGCCTGAGGATTCGTCGACTGGATCAAGAAAATCAGCGCTGCCATGCAGTTTCCATGGGCCAAAATTCCCCGTATACGCCAGTGTTAAACCATTAATTCGTGCCTTGCTGACATTCTGCGGTACATAAAAATATGACCCGGGCGGGGTCTCAGTCCACTGAATCAAGTCTTTGATCTGGTTGTCGTAATATGTGGCCGAAGCTTTCTGAGTAGCCGTTTCCCAGTGCATGGCTATCTCGGCATTTGTCGCAGATTCTGGTTTTAGATCAGGATTGCCTTTGCCAACGAAGGGAGTGTTTGGAAAATACAAGGCATTCATCGATGGTGCTTTATAGGCTGTGCCTGCTGAAGCGCTAGCACGCAGTGTGTCGGTGAATTGATAGCCATAAGCCACGGTGCCGGTATTCTTAGTATCAGCATTGGAAATATCATCACGGCGAGCGTTAATCTGCCAACGATTATCGCCAGCAGACGCTGTCCAGCCGACCAGTGCCGACTTTATTGTCCGCTCCGTTGTCGTATACGTTTGCGTGGCATTGACCTTCTGAGTCAGTTGTTCGAGACCTGCAAGCAATTTTCCGAGCGGCAGATTAATATCATTTTGCCACTGAACCTGATTTGACTCCGTACGTACGGAACTTGCCGTCACACCATCCGTTAGATACTCGGTGTTGTCAACGCCCTGCCCGAGGCGCAAAGTGCTCTGCCAGTCTGGCAAAAAACGGTCCCGCAAAGTGAGGCTCGTGCCAGAGATATTCAACTTGTTTTTGTAATCCTTCGAGGCAGATGCGCCATAACCCCCGTCGTAGCGATTAGTTCCATCGCTCGCGAAGGCGTTGATACTGATTTCATGATCGGCATTGAAGTTGTAACCTATGTTTGCCGTATAGCTTTCATTTTTAAATCCATCGAGGTCTTTATTGAATGCGTAACTTCGCGAATCGTTAATATTTGAGAAGCCGTCGGTCTTGTCTTGGGTATATTGGAAGCTATAACGGAATTCTTCATGGCTACCGTTAACCCCAGCTACAACACGTGTAGTGTCATTGGTGCCATAGGCTAGCTCGCCATTGAAACTTAAGGGGCCGCCGCCTTTCCGCGTAAAAATTTGAATAACGCCACCGATGGCATCTGCACCATAAAGTGATGATGCCGGCCCGCGCAGGATTTCAATGTGATCGATTTGCGAAAGAGGAATACGCGACAGCGCCGTAGTGCCCAAGGTGGCTGAGCCGAGTCGGATACCATCAACCAAGACCAGTGCTTGATCGGAGTTGGTGCCCCGGATAAAAAGGCTTTGAGATCCGCCCGGGCCGCCGTCACTCGAAAAGCTGATGCCCGGTTGGCGACCGAGCAACTCGGCCAATGTTGATTGAGCGGCTTGTTCAATTTCCTGGCGTGAGATGACGGAAACATCACTCAGTAACTGGTTTTCTTTTGCCGGCTGCCGCGTGGCGGTTACCACAATCGGGTCAAGGTCGTTTTCGGCGGCGACGGATGGAAAAGCGGCAATAAGCGCAAGGGCGCTGGCGGCCAGTGTGAAACGTGGATACATATCAGAGTTCTCCCGATAACCGGCAAGCGTCCCCGCAAGCCGGCAAACAAAAATCAGAACTGTCCGGGGGAGAAAAACTGTCGAGATGAGCGCACGGTTAATAACTGAGCATTCATGTGTCCGCCTCCCCGCGGCACTTCCGTCTAGTGTGTGCGAAGGCCGGTATCCGGGCTCGCGAGTCTTGGTATGTCGCCTTCCCAGGCTATATTGCCCAGTGGCTTGTTGACACACCCGCACTCGCTTACCGTTGCGGGGGCAGCACAGGCATGGTGTCTTGCGACACGCACCTGTTTCCCGTTTAACCGCTACAGAGCCTTTGGAAAGCCCTGCGTGCGGCACCTTGCACGTTTTCTCCGCTCTTGGCCTGCAGCGGAGGGCGCAATTATAGCGCAAGCCTCTTTGCCACGTATGTCGAAGGGCTTTGTGTGAAATAATTCACATTTAAAATCAGTGCTTAGCCCTTGACTAGACTTGGTTTTTAAAACTATAGTCCAAGGCATGGTTAACGAACTCAATACGCTCGAGAGCAAAATCACCCAAGTGGCGTCGCTTTGTCGCTCGTTGCGTGCAGAAAATGCACAACTCAGGCAGCAGTTGGTCGCCGCCGAAGATGACAAGAAGGGGTTGGTTGAACGCATGGAGTCGGCGCGTGGCCGGCTTGAGCAACTTGCCCAGAAATTGCCGGAAGCCAAAGTTTCTACCTGAATGTGACCATGCCTAACGAAGCCAACTTTCTCGATATCACACTGCTCGGCAAGGAATACCGCGTCGCCTGCCCACCGGATGAGCGTGACGCGCTGCTTGCTGCCGTGGCCTATGTTGATGAAAAAATGCACGATATTGCCGAGAAAACCAAGAGTAATATTTCCGAGCGCATCGCTGTTATGGCGGCGCTGAACATCGCACACGAACACCTTTCGCAGAAGCATCAAATAAGCGATTCGCAACTGACTGTCGGGTCGGAAACAGGGCTGGACTTCGGAGCCGTTAGGCGTAGAATTTCAGACATGGAGGCGAAGCTTGAAGCGGTGCTCGCACCGCAGGACAAGCTGATTTAAACCTCTGACAGTTGTTCCCTGCGGTGTTTGTCAAGGCCTTACATTCCTTGAACCAATACTAATTGGCGTCGGTCGCGGACCATCGAAGCTGCTGTTGTGCGTACCCCAGGTCGTATTCGTCGGGTATGCCTGATGCGGAAGGAAAGTGACTCAACTGAACTCCGGTTCAGGATGCCGGCCTAACGGCATTCGCGGGGACATTATTCAACAGCGTGGAGCTTGCCTCCGCGCTGTTTTTTTTGTACCGGTGTTTCGGCTTGACCAAATAAATCCATGGAAGCATTCCTTGTATCGACCGGTCTTGTTGCCTTGGCTGAAATAGGCGACAAGACTCAATTGCTCGCATTTATTCTCGCCGCAAAATTCCGCAAACCCTGGCCCATCATGTTGGGCATTCTGATCGCGACGCTGGCCAATCATTCCTTTGCCGGCGTGCTGGGTGCGTGGATTAGCGCTCAGTTTGCTCCAGAGAGGCTGCGTTGGGTTCTCGGCGTTTCGTTTATCGCAATGGCCTTGTGGGCATTGATCCCTGATAAGTTGGACGAGAATGATGCCAAGTTGGCACGCTTTGGCGTATTCGGCACCACGCTGATTGCTTTCTTTCTGGCCGAGATGGGCGACAAGACACAGGTGGCGACGGTGGCGCTGGCTGCGCAATATCATTCGGTTGTTCTGGTTGTGGCCGGCACCACACTGGGCATGATGATCGCCAATGTGCCGGCTGTTATCCTCGGCGACCGGATCGCTGATCGCATGCCGGTTCGCACTGTGCATTGCATCGCCGCCGCGATTTTTGCGGTACTGGGTGTGGCAACGTTGTTGGGGGCTGGAGAGAAGTTCGGCTTTTAGCATTTGCAACGAAGAAGGAACTTGTAACGCCGCGCCGTGCCCAAAAGAAAATAATTCTTCAGGTGAACTCTCCATGCTCAAATTCGACAACCGCTTCGTGCGCGAACTGCCGGGCGATAGCGATATGCGAAACCATTCACGGCAGGTGCATGGCGCGTTGTGGTCGCCGGTCAAGCCGACGCCGGTCGCTGCCCCGAATCTGATCGCCTGTTCTCGCGAAATGGCGCAGGCGCTTGATCTTGAAGAGAGCGATCTGGCGACTGCGCAGTGGGTCAATGCCCTGGCCGGCAACGAACTTCTTCCCGGTATGACCAGTTATGCCACGTGCTATGGCGGTCATCAATTCGGTAGCTGGGCGCGGCAACTGGGTGACGGCCGCGCCATTTTCCTCGGTGAGGCCATCAACAGCGAAGGTCAGCGCTTTGAACTACAACTCAAGGGTGCCGGGCCGACACCGTATTCGCGCCGCGCTGACGGACGCGCCGTTTTGCGCTCGTCCGTGCGTGAATTCCTGTGCAGCGAAGCCATGCATCATCTTGGCGTGCCGACAACGCGTGTGCTGTCGCTGGTAACGACCGGAGAATCAGTGGTGCGCGACATGTTCTACGATGGTCATCCGGTCAATGAGCCCGGAGCGGTGGTCTGCCGTGTCGCACCGTCATTTACGCGCTTCGGGCATTTCGAGTTGCCCGCGTCACGCGGAGAGGATGAGTTACTTCGTCAATTGGTCGATTTCACCATTGCGCGTGATTTTCCTGAATTGCCTGCAACACCTGACGGACAGTTGATCCGCTGGTTTACCGAAATTTGTGAGCGCACCGCCTGGCTCATGGTGCATTGGATGCGTGTCGGCTTTGTCCATGGCGTAATGAATACCGACAATATGTCGATTCTCGGCCTGACCATTGACTACGGACCTTACGGTTGGGTCGACAACTTCGACCCGGCTTGGACGCCCAATACGACAGATGCGGATGGCCGGCGTTACTGCTTTGGTCGGCAACCTGAAATTGCGCGCTGGAATCTTCAACGTCTGGCTGAGGCGCTGACCGTTATTGCGCCCGAGCCAAGTGCGTTGGCATTAGGGCTGGAGCGTTACGATGAGATCTATGCCGAAGAGTTCCGGCAGGCATTTACGGCAAAATTCGGATTTGCGGCGTGGCGCGATGACGATGCGGAATTAATTGAAGAAGCTTTTGGCCTGATGCATCTCGCCGAAGTGGATATGACATGCTTCTTCCGCAGTCTGGCGAAGGTTGATGCGGGTGCGCCCGATATTTCCGTTTTGAAGGATGCCTTCTATCAGGACGATTTGTTTGAGCATCATGCTCACGAGTGGTCTGACTGGCTGGTGCGCTGGGCGGCGCGTGTGCAAGCCGAAGAGGAGTTGCCGCAGATTCGCGCGGCACGCATGAATGCAGTAAATCCACGCTATGTCTTGCGTAATTATCTGGCGCAGCAGGCCATTGATCGTGCCGAGAAAGGCGACCCGGCAATGATTCACGAGTTGCTCGATGTTTTACGTAAGCCCTACGACGAGCAAGTCGGGAAAGAGGCTTTCGCCGCCAAACGGCCAGAATGGGCGAAGAATAAAGCGGGGTGTTCGATGCTGTCGTGCAGCTCTTAATTCCGGCGCGCAAGAAGAAGCGGGTAGAATGTGACTTTTCGCAATGCAATCAGGAGTAAACATGCCCTACACGCCCGATCTGGTTCAAGAACTCAACACCCTCATCCGTTTTGATCTGGAAACAGGCCAGCAGGGCATCAAGGTTCATAAGACGGCTGATACAGTGATCATTTCAGCGGTACAGCGCTTACATGCCAAGGGTTTGATTACACAGGCGGATGGCGGTTATCTGACGAGCCTTGGGCGGGAAGCCGCGCAACATGCACAGGCCATGCTTGGACTTCTGACCGCGGGTGTTGCAGCCGCTGTCGCCGCGCACTAGCGAAATCGCGTCGCAGGTAGTAGTTCAGCGCAACCGCGACAGCGTTGCCAGAAACTCCCCGGCATTCTGGAAACCGATCACGCGAACGTCGTCGACTTCTTTGCCTTGCGCGTTGAAGAAGATAATTCCGGGCGGGCCGAAGAGTTTGAAACGCGCCAGTAGCGCTTTGTCATCTTCCGAGTTGGCCGTCACGTCAGCCTGTAGCAGGGTGTGGCCGGCCAGTTTTTCCTGTACGCGGGGATCAGAGAAAGTGTAGCGTTCCATCTCCTTGCACGACACGCACCAGTCAGCATAGAAGTCCAGCATCACCGGTTTGCCTGAGGCATTTAAACGGGCCTCAAGCTCGGCGAGTGAGCGGATGCGCTCGAAACGCAGACGGGGTTTTTCAGCAGCAGTCCCTCGTAAGCCGGAAAGTGGTTGCAGCGGGTCCGTGGCGCCAGAGAATGCCCCAACCAGCATGGCCGCACCGGCAATCAGCATGACTATGCCGATACCCTTCCAGAAGCGCTTCGCGCTTTTTGCGTGCGGTGGCAAGGGATCGATGGCATGCAGGAAGATGGCCGGAATAATCAGCAGCAGTGCCCAGCCTGCCATCTGCAGTGCCACAGGGATAACCGGGGAGACAATCCAGAGGGCGGTACCGAGTAGGATGACGCCAAAAACTTTTTTGACCGTCTCCATCCACGGCCCGGATTTAGGCA
>JBBRDR010000124.1:0-9158 GCA_038203745.1 Burkholderiales bacterium
CCATAACGATCAGCTTCAGTCCGGCTTGCTGTGCCTGGCGCAGGATGAGAGCGACTTCGGTGTGATAGCCACCATAAGCCATGACCTCGATACCAGCTGACTTGAGTTTGCTGACGAGAGCGGAATAATCCTTTTCGCCAGCGGTAATCGACTCACGCAGGACAACTTTGACTTTCTTTGCTTCGATGGCCTTGGCGATTTCGTCTGCCAAACCTTTTCCGTAAGCACTCTTGTCATCGACCACGGCAATTTTCTTGCCCTTGAAGTTGTCGGCCAGATATTTTCCCGCCACCAAGCCTTGTTGGTCATCACGCCCCATGATACGGAAAATGTTTTTCAGACCACGCTCTGTCACTTGCGGGTTGGTCGATACCGTCGCCATAGGGATCTGCGATTCATTGTAGACATCGGAAGCGGGTATGGTTGAGCTTGAACACCAATGGCCGTGCATAAAAACGATTTTCTTGTTGGCCATGGAATTGGCTACCGAAACCGCCTGCTTTGGATCGCAGGCGTCATCGCCGATTTCCAGCTTCAGTTTCTGGCCAAGCACACCGCCTTTGGCGTTGATGTCAGCAATGGCCAACTCGGCGCCTTTGCGGATCTGGTCGCCTGCCGAGGCGTATTGCCCTGTCATTGGGCCGGCAATGGCCACCAGATGTTCAGCGTAAACGTGGGATGCGGCAAAGGCCAGCAAACTGAATCCAGCCAGCAGAATAATTTTGCGCATTAACTTTCTCCTTTGGTTTCGGTGGGTAATAAAGAGCGTACGAATGACGTAGCAGCAATTACAACGTACTGGCAAAACAAAAGGGAGTATTTTAACCGCTCGCCACACAGTAGCACTCGTTTTATCATGACCACGCAGAAAGTCGGAGCCATCGGCACAAACGATTTAACATACACACGCGATGACTAACCTTTTACTCTGTTGTGTTCCTTGCCACTTTGCCGTGGGCTTCACGGAAATCAACTGGAGCAGGATTTCTGCACTACGGCAGCAAAAATAACTTCTCCATAAAAGCTGATAGCATGAATGCTTCAGCCCTGAAAAAACAGATTGAAGGAACTCAAACTATGGGAAAGAAAAGAGTTTTGGCAATCCTGCTTTCGGCTTGCCTTGGCGCGCTTACTTCGGGTCAGGCCAGTACAGCGCCGGTTGTAACAGAATTTTTTGGCGCGTGTGATGCATCCGCGGCGGCCGCGCTTGACGAAACATTATTTGTTGCGGCCAGCGATGAGGACAATGCACTTCGCATCTACCGGAAAAACAAATCCGGCTCACCGGTCAGCACGCTTGATCTCACAAGTTTCCTTAAAACGGACTCAAACGATCCTGAAGCCGACATCGAGGCTGCTGCAAGAATAGGGGATCGTATTTTCTGGATTAGTTCGCACGGCACCAATGGTAAAGGGGAATATAGCCCGAACCGCCGTCGCTTCTTTGCGACCAAGCTAAATTGGCTTGATGGAAGCGTCAACCTTGTGCCCGAGGGCGTGCCTTACGACAAACTGGTCAATGACATAACCAATCTGCCGGATCTCAAGAACGAGAATATAGGTAAAGCAGCAAAAATTGCGCCCAAACAACCGGGCGGGCTGAACATCGAAGGACTGAGCGCCACACCGGGAGGCGCGCTACTGATCGGTTTGCGTAATCCGGTACCTGACGGAAAAGCACTGCTCATTCCACTGGAAAATCCTCTTGATGTGATTGCCGGGAAAAGCGCAATACTTGGCTCACCGATCAGACTAGCACTTGGGGGTCGCGGCGTGCGCAGCATTGAGTACGTGCCTGCGTTAAACAGTTATTTAATCATTGCCGGCTTGCCCGGCGTAGGCGGAAAATTTGAACTGTACCGATGGTCCGGGTCGCCCTCAGAAGAAGCCAAGCTTGTGCGCGGAGTTAAATTCGATGGTTTTCAACCGGAGGGGATGATCGTGTATCCGGGTGACGAATCAAAGGCGCAGATATTCTCCGACGATGGCACCAAAAAATTCGCCGGCAAATTTTGCAAGAAGTTGCCAGTCGCAAAGCGTCACTTCAGAAGCGTCTGGGTTGAACTCTGATTTTTGCCGGAGCGATGGACAAATCTTCGCAACAGTCAAGGAAGGCTGTACGCTTTTAAAGCGACAGCTTTTTGAACACCCGCTCAGGGATATGCCGGATGATCGTCATGATCAGCCACCAGAATCCAGGCAAATAAACCACATCACGTTTTTTGTCGATAGCCCATACGATGCCTTGGGCGATGACCTCAGGTTTCGCCCACAGCGCACCTTTCTTAAAGGCGACCGTCATCGGCGTATCAACAAACCCCGGTTTAATGGTCAGTACCTGCACACCCAGCTTCGCCAAACGATTGCGCAATCCTTGGAGAAATAAGCTGACCATACCCTTGGCCGCACCATAGACATAATTGCTCTGCCGGCCACGATCGCCGGCAACGGAACTGATAACCGCCAGACTGCCCTTACCCTGTGCGGCAAACCGGTTACCCAGCTGCGTCAGTAACGCAATGACCGACAGGCCATTGGTGTTCATTTCATTCAGTGTCAGCTCGACAGATGATTCACAGGCTTTCTGGTCCGGCAGTGAGCCGTGGGCTATGAGTGCTATATCCAGCTCTCCCATGCTTGCATCGACTGCTTCGATCATTGCAGTATGGGCTGCAATGTTGCAAGCATCCATGGTAAAACAACTCACAGAGACGGCACCGCGCACACGCAAGTCAGAAGCAATGACTTCCAGTCGTTCCGGCCTGCGCCCGACAAGAAACAATGTAGCGCCCCGTGCCGCCCACAAACGCGCCGTCGCCTCGGCGATAGCCGAAGTGGCGCCGATAATCAGAACTTTTTGCATGAAACATCTCCACGAATTACGATTGAATTTATGTCAACACCCGTCGCGCAAAATTTGATGAAAATTTCGGGTCAATAAACGGCACAAACTCATTGAGGCGTGGATAGCTGCGCCGAAAAAAGTCGCCATCCATACGGGCATCCTTGGCGGCATAGAGCCGCCCGCCGGATGCGCTAACGATGGCATCAAGACGATCAAATAATGTCAGGGTCGGAGCTCCGCGATTCGGAAAATCAAGCGCCAAGGTCACCCCGGGCATCGGGAACGAAAGCATTCCGGGGCTGGGCATGCTGCCAAAAGTTTTGAGCACCGCAAGGAAAGAACCCTGACCGCTTGTCGCAATGCTGCGCAGTATGTCATCCAAAGCCGCCATTGCCGCCATCGGCAGCACAAATTGATACTGGAAGAAACCGCGTCGGCCATAGAGACGGTTCCAGTGCAACACGCCATCGAGCGGGTAGAAAAACGGGGCGAAATGGATTACCTGCTTGGCCGGTAACGGCCGTTTGTAATAGACCTGATTGAACGCACGCGAAGAATATCCGTTGATCAGGGATAGTGGCGGCGTCAGCGGGAAGTTTAACGCTTTCTTCGGCATTGCAGAAAAATCACCCTGTGCGGCATGATCACCCGCCATGAAGATGCCGCGCGGCTTTGCGGCCAGGCAATCAATCCAGGCCACGGTGTATTCATGCTTCGCTTCGGCCTCGGCGTTGAGAGCAAAAAACTCATCCAGTCCGGCAAAACGTGTGTTCTCGGCCGAAATGCCAGTACCGGGAATTCGCTTTAAACCAATCTCGACCCAGGTCATCAAGCCGGTCAACCCCAACCCGCCGACGGTAGCCGCAAACCAGTTAGCATTTTCAAAAGGGGAACAAATTCGACGCGAGCCATCGGAGCGTAGCAGTTCGAAGCAGCGCACATGGCAGCCGAACGTCCCTGCACCGTGGTGATTCTTGCTGTGCACATCGCAGGCAATCGCTCCGCCGACCGTGACAAAACGCGTGCCTGGGGTCACCGGCAGGAACCAGCCGCGCGGAACAAAGGTTTCAAGAATCTCGGAAAGCAGAACGCCAGCCTCGCAGCGCAAAATACCGCTGACCTCATCGAAGGATATAAAACGATCCAAGCCGCGCGTATGCAACAACGTAGCGCCACTGTTCAGACACACATCACCATAGCTGCGCCCGTTGCCATAGGCGAGCAAACTACCTTGCACATCCGGGAGCGCGCTCGTGCGATCATTCAACCACGGTTCGTCAACAGCAGGCTGTGACGGCAATTGCCCCCAGGAATTCAACGGCATGTTAGCGCTGCCTCGTCAAGAAAATTGCACCAAGTCCGACGGCAAACCACAAGGTCGCCAGACGGCAAATCAGCGTTGCTGTGACTGCTGCAACGTCCGGAAAACCATTCAACACCAGCAGACCAATCATCACCGCCTCGCTGCTGCCCAACCCGCCAGGAAGAAAAGAAAGCCCACCCACCAGCATCGCGAAGGCGTAAATAAATACGGCTGTCGTCAGCGGCAGCGGGTGCCCCAGTGCGCCAAGCAGCCACCAGAAACCGAAGCCTTCGGAAAACCAGGCAACGACGCCAATGGCCAACCCCATTGACATCGCAGAAAGCGAAAAACACCGGCGAAAATGTAAGATGATCTCACACAGTTTGACAACGAATTTCGCCCATTTCTGCGACTTGCCCGTTGCCCAGCGGTCGATCGCTGTAATCAGCCCCGTCCATTGCACAAGCAGCAATGCACCAAACACGCCGGCCAATGCCAGACCGACCACCGGCCGCGCCGGAGCGTAAGCCAACAATCCGATGGCCGCAAGAACAAGAATGGCCAGCAGATCACTGACCCGTTCAGCAAAAAAAGCGGCAATACTGGCCGACGCTGGCACACCGTAGGGCTTGAGCAGTACTGAACGCAGCATCTCGCCAAGCTTACCGGGGCTGGTGGTCAAAGCAAAACCTGAAAAGTAAACCGCCAGATTGATGCGCCACGGAACGGGCGAATCAAGCAGCGCGAGATAACACGCCCAGCGCAGAAAGCGCAGCAGGTAGTTGAACAGAGAAAGCGCCAGCAAACCGATCAGGACAACGGGCCCAAGCAGCACGACCGCCTCAACTACGTCTCGCCAACCCGCCAACAATGACAAGGCCAAATAACCAAGCGCTGCCAGTGCAACACTCCAAAACACGGCGCGTAGCGGCAGCTTCAACTGCTCAGGCAATGATACCTCCACCCAGGCACACCCGGCTCTCATACACCACCACCGACTGCCCCGGCGTGACGGCCCACTGCGCTTCGGCAAACTTCACCTGGCAAGAGCCGGCATCAATACGTTCGATCTCGCATGGCGCATCAGCCTGCCGGTAGCGCGTCTTGGCACCATAAACCCAGTGTGTGTGCGGCCAATTCTCAGGGCCATCGCCAGACACCCACGACAACTGATCGGCGCCCAACTCCTCAACCAACAACGCCGGATGATCATGTTTCTGCACCACGTAGAGGATATTGTTCGCCATGTCCTTCTTCGCCACAAACCACGCGTCATGCTCACCATCTTTAGCGTATTTCTTTGTCCCGCCGATATGCAGGCCCTTGCGCTGGCCGATAGTGTGATATGTCAATCCATCGTGTTCACCTAACACGCGCTCATCATCAAGGCAGCGAATCTCGCCCTGCTTCGGTGGCAGGTAGCGCATTAGAAACTCCTTGAACGGACGCTCGCCAATAAAGCAGATACCGGTCGAGTCTTTCTTCACCGCAACGTGCAGCCCCGCATCCTCGGCCATCTTGCGCACATCGCGTTTGTAGATGTCGACCAAAGGGAACAACGTCTTCGAGAGTTGATGCTGGTTGAGGCGGTGCAGAAAATAGCTCTGATCCTTAGTCCCGTCCTCGGCTTTGAGCAACTGGAAATTTCCGTTGAACTCACGCACCCCAGCGTAATGGCCGGTGGCGATTTTCTCGGCCCCCATCTGCAGGGCGTGATCGAGAAAGGCCTTGAATTTAATCTCGGAGTTGCACAGCACGTCCGGATTGGGCGTGCGCCCGGCCTGATACTCCTTGAGAAAAATTGAGAACACGCGCTCGCGGTATTCTTTGGCGAAGTTCACCACTTCGACATCAATGCCGATTTTATCGGCCACGCTCATCACGTCGACGAGATCCTCACGCGACGCGCAGTACTCGTCATCGTCATCGTCTTCCCAGTTCTTCATGAACAGGCCAACAACGTTCCAGCCCTGCTGCTTGAGCAGCAGGGCTGCCACAGACGAATCGACACCGCCTGAGAGTCCAACCACTACCGTCTTGCCCTTGTGTTCACTCGCCGTCATCCGGGCCTCCCCCTGCGCTCCATTTAGCCAGCGGCATAACGATCGCCGGCAAACCATTATCGAAAAACCAAGAATCAACAACATAACGCTCTTGCTGCCCGCCTTCAACAACTGGAATTTTCTCCTCGATCAGCGCCGAATAATGAAGAAAAATCAGGAAACGCGAACGCACCTGGGGATCAAGCACCCGGTGATAACGCAGCCATCCCTGGCTTTCCATCAAGCGTAACAATCGGGTCGTTGTGGTCGAGTGATCGATGCAATCCATCTTGCCGTACATCCCGTCATCGGCATAGTTACCGCCCCGGTCCGCGAAAATCGGCGACTGTTCTCCCGCCCACCCCAACATGCGCCCCACAGCGAGGCTTATCGCTTCGCGCTCCTGCACTGCGTCATGCGCTTTGCCCAGAAGAAAGCCAACCTCGCGCAGCTGTTCATCGCTATAAACAACCTCTGCCTGGGAATAACATCCATAGTTGAAACAGACGGCAATACGCTCCTCGGCTCCGACTGACAAGGCCCATAGCAACAGAAAACAACCCAGCCACCTCATGCGTAGTGCGTAACCAACTCAAGTGGATATCGCTTGCCCGCCAGCCAGTCTTCAATACAACGCAGAATCAATGGACTGCGATGCTGCGGTGCCAGAGCGCGTATCTCGCCCAGGGTCAGCCAGCGGGCAGCAATGATGCCATCATCGAGCTTGCGCAAGGGGTCGTGACCGGTGATTTCGCCACCAAAAGTAAAGCGCACATAGGTAACGTCCCGGGCCTCGTTACGCCAGTTGTAGACACCGATCAGATATTTCGGATCAAGGCTGTAGCCTGTTTCTTCCAGGGTCTCACGGATTACGGCATCACTCAGTGCCTCGCGGCATTCAAGATGGCCCGCCGGCTGGTTGAAGCGGATACCGTCTTCGGTTTCCTCTTCGACGAGCAAAAATTTACCGTCGCGCTCAAGCACTGCGGCGACGGTGACATGAGGTGTCCAGATCATTGTGGGCTAATTGTGGGGCAGCAACGAGGCAAAGACCCTATTTTACAGCTAACCGGAGGACGAATCGTTGAGAAATCGGCTAGAATTCCCTTTTTGAATATTGCAACAAACGGAGAAAAATTATGTCTATGGCGGATCGCGATGGCTTCATCTGGCACGATGGTAAATTGGTGCCGTGGCGCGAGGCAACTACCCACGTTCTGACCCACACCCTACATTACGGCATGGGTGTATTTGAAGGAATTCGGGCCTACAAGGCCGAAAAAGGAACGGCCATCTTCCGCCTTAGAGAGCATACCGACCGCCTGTTCAACTCGGCTTATATTTTCCAAATGAAAATGCCGTGGGACAAGGAAACGCTGATCGAAGCGCAAAAGGACGTCGTGCGTGCCAATCAGCTCGAATCCTGCTACATCCGCCCGATCGTCTTTTACGGTTCGGAAGCCATGGGCATCGCTGCAACAGCGATCAGCACGCACGTCGCCGTCGCGGCCTGGCCCTGGGGCGCTTACCTTGGCGCCGAGGGCATGGAAAAGGGGATCCGCGTCAAAACGTCGTCTTTCACCCGCCATCACGTAAACATCAATATGTGCCGCTCCAAATCGGTTGGCACTTACACCAACTCGATCCTCGCGCATCAGGAAGTTGCCCACGATGGTTACGACGAAGCGCTATTGCTCGACGTGGACGGTTATGTCGCCGAAGGCGCCGGCGAGAACATCTTCATCGTAAAGGCCGGCAAGTTGTACACCCCGGATCTCACGTCATGTCTCGAAGGCATCACCCGCGCCTCGGTGCTAACGCTGGCCGACGAGCTTGGACTCGAAGTTATCCAGAAGCGCATTACGCGTGATGAAGTGTATTGCGCCGACGAAGCTTTTTTCACCGGCACGGCCGCTGAAATCACCCCGATACGCGAACTCGACAATCGTCAGATCGGCGCTGGAAAACGCGGCCCGATCACAACAAAACTGCAGAGTCTTTTCTTTGATTGCGTTAATGGCCGGGTGCCGGCGCATGAAGACTGGCTCACTTACGTTTGATGAAAGAGCGCATCATGGCCGACACAGTCCCCATCGAAATCACAGCCGACGACCTGCCGCTGCGTTGCCCGATGCCGGACGCGCCGCTCTGGTCACGTCACCCGCGCGTGTTTCTCGACATTACCCATACCGGCGATGCCGTTTGTCCGTATTGCAGCGCGCATTACACCTTCAAGGGCGAATTGCCCAAGGGGCATTGAGACCATGATGAATAGGGAGGCGGAGTCTTTGACTCCCATCTCCTCGCTTATAACGCCTCAAATCACCAAGGCTCTTGTTGTAGCCCCCGCGTGGATTGGCGATGCCGTGATGGCACAGGTCTTATTCATGCGCCTGCATCAAAACACCCCGGGATTACAACTTGATGCGCTAGCGCCACGCTGGGTCGCTCCTGTTCTTGAGCGCATGCCGGAGATTGGGCAGGTTATCGACAACCCCTTTGCACATGGAGAGCTTTCCCTCAAGGCCCGTTTCCGGCTGGCTCGCCAGTTGGCACACAACGGCTACCAGCGTGCTTACATCCTGCCCAATTCACTCAAATCAGCGCTCATTCCCTGGCTGGCTGGCATACCGGAACGAACCGGCTTTACCGGAGAAGCGCGTTACGGGCTGATCAACCATCGTCATACACTGGACGACACTGCGCTGCCACAAATGGTTGAACGTTTTGCGCAACTCGCTGAAGTGCCCGGAACACCGCTCCCGCGACCCCTGCCTCTACCTCGCTTGCAGTCCCGCGTTGAGCAGCAGGCCACAACACTTGACGCCCTCGGCATTAAAACCCCGAAAATGATCGCTGTTTTCTGCCCTGGCGCCGAGTACGGCCCGGCCAAGCGCTGGCCGGCACGTCATTTTGCGCTATTGGCCAATGAACTGGCACAGCGCGGCTATACCGTCTGCCTGCTGGG
>JBBRDR010000125.1:0-9085 GCA_038203745.1 Burkholderiales bacterium
CTACTGCAGAGATCGTCGGGAAAGTCAAAGCTTGCGTCATTTGGATCACCACCTCCTGTACTGATATTTCAGTAAATATTTTAGCACTCCAGGATTAAGAGTGCTAAAAGCGGGGGAAGTTTCTTGTACCAGTTTGTAATCCTGACAATTAAAGCTGAAAACTGCGACGTTATCCCTGCGAAAGCTTACGGGCCAGAGATTCGATGTGCCGTTCATCAGTGCCACAACAGCCGCCCAGAACCTTCATCCCGAGTTCGTCGCGCAATGCAGCCACACTGTTTCCGAAAATTTCCGGCGCTTCTGCGACCAGTTCGGTACTGGCGTCCAGTTCTTCCGGGCTAAGGGCTGCGGTGTTGGCCAGCAGGCCGATTATCCGTTCCCTGACCCGTGCCGATGAATTGCGCTCGCTCAACAAGGCGCTACGAAAAATCGAGGCATGCGTGCAATTGACAAAGTAAGCCAACGGGCGAGGCGTAACTGCCTCATCGATGACCGCGATGGCCGTCTTGAGCGGTGTGCCATCAAGTAAGCGTCCATCGGCGTAGACGACGAAACTGATTACGTAGGGCAGTCCGGTGCCCGCTTGCGCTTGCGCCAGACCGATCGCTTCGCTCAATGCAGGCAGCGTAGCGGCAAGGAGAAAGTCGACCCCGGAAACGGCCAGGGCATTGGCTTGCCAGGCGTGAAATTCCCTCGCGGATTCGGTGCTCATCGCTTCAGCCGGTTTGTACGCATCGCCGCGGCAGCTCATCAGCCCGCAGATTGCGACGTGTTGCGCATAATCGCCGTAGCTGTCGCGCAGTTCAGCGAGGAAGCGGCTGTTGTCGCCGTTAAGATCGTGGCCGGCTAGCCCGGCGGCAGCGATGCGCTCCCGTCCGGCGCGCCAGGTCGGCGTGGATAGCAGTAGTGGCAACTGGTAACGCTGGCCGATTTCAAGATACTGGCGGTAGATGGATTCCAGCGCTACGCGACCGGATTCCTCATAAATCAGTGCTGAATTGGCCACGTAGTCATTGAGCCGAATACCGGGAGAGCGCTTTAAACGTTCAATGACGGCACCTTCGCCAAGAATTGGTGACGAAGCGGTGAGAAGTAACTCGAATTTATTTGACATCACGCTCTCTCTTGACGGCCGTTACGATTCACCTTAAATGTGATCTACAGCCGGTTGCGCCGGAAGGCTCCGGCTGCTGCTCACTGCTTCTCTCCTTGCACACAGCCTGCTGGCGATCATCCCGTCATCATTGCCAGTGTCAGCACCCAGAGCGAACCCACCAAGCAACCCAAACCAAGAAACCAGGCGTTCCAGCGCAATCCCACAGTTATCGCGCTGACCTTGCCAAACAGTGCGACCAATAATACGGTCGCCGTAAATGGCGAAGTTGCACCGGAAAAAGCCCAGCCGATGGTGACCGCAGCCAGCACTATGTCGGGCGAAACTCCCATCACCGCGGCATTAGGCAGTAGGGGGCCGATCAGGGAAACCGCCAGAATCGGATGCATGCCGATCTGGCCCAGCAGCGGCAAACCACACACGATTCCGACCAGAATCACCCATGCGGGAATAATGCTGAAATCAAGATGCAGCGCCGTAATCAGGGGAACAGCCAACGCCCCTCCCAGCTTGCCGATATAGCCCGCCATGTACAGCAGGACCATTTCCGACTTGTAGGTGTCAAGTTCGCGGATCAGGTAATCCAGGCAGCGGTGCCCGACTTCGCCGAGCACCAAGGAGGGACGCGCTTCTGGTGAATCAGACAGCACCGTTTGAATGGCGATCCAGGCAATGCTGACCACCGGTACCACAGCCATCACCACAATGGATGTGCGCAGGCCACTCAGCATCTGCGTCGCCCCCACCGCGAGCACGATGCACAGTAACAGTAGCAGCAACGGCCCGACTGTAATAATTGTTCCTGTCGGCGTTGGTGGCGGCGGCGCATTGGGCAGGCGCGGCGGCTTGAACATCGTATCCACTCCCCACCCCACTAGCCCCAGCAACAGGGCGCTGATCAAGCCGTAACCCACCGTGCCTTCCCAACTGCTGCCGGCAATCACTGACGTGCCAACCGCCATGGAAAACGCTAGCGGCGACCAGCACAAGGTGGTGACAAAACCGCGTTGGATCGCCATCAGCATGCGACGTAGCCGCACCACATTACGCTGCTTGCCATCCGGCCCGGTTTCCGCCTGCTCTACCAGGGTTCCCAGCAATGAAATGGAGCCGTAATTCAGTACCAGAGAGAACAAATGCCCGCCCAGGGTGAGTGCAAGATAGCGCTTCCCCGGTGTTCGGGTGGCCAGATACTCGCCACAGCGCCGGATCGACGCCGACGATCCGGCGGCTGTACGCAGACTGGTCAGGGCAACAAAGAAGCCGATGACGAATCCGCCAGCCGCTAGCGCCTCTGCCACCAGCGCCCAGCCATCATCGCGGCTGAGCATGGCAAACACTGACAGCCCCAGCCCGATAGCGACAAAAGCGCGTCGCGACCAGCGAACATCTCTGATGATGCAGAGCAGATAGAGCGCACCAATTGCACCGGCCCAGGTTTTCAGGTACGGGGGGCCAACGGCCTCGGCAAGGATGAACAAAACGGTTAACGCAACCAGCATGCCTCCCCTGGACAGGGCAAACAGGCTGAACGACGGTTTGTTTTTCGATTCAGTAGACATAACCCCATATGATCTCAGAAATCAGCCTTTCAGGTGGGTAAGCCATGCACATTCGTGAGCTGGTTTACTGTTTTTTTTTCAATTTCCACGCTCACCGGCCTGTAGCTCGAGGGCGAGGCGTATCCCCGTGACGGTTCGCCAAATCGAAATCAGTGCGTTCAATTTGATTTAATTAGACGTTCGGTCTAATATAGTGAGAATGGAAATTCAGCTCTCAATCCCACGCCGGCGGGGCCGGCCACCAAAATTACGCGAATCCTTGCTTGAAACACGTGATTTGCTGTTGAGCGCTGGTCTGGAGGTGCTGACCGAAAAAGGGTTTTCGGCCACAGGGATTGACGAAATTTTGCGCCGCGTCAGTGTTCCCAAAGGTTCTTTCTATCATTACTTTGAAAGCAAAGAGGCCTTCGGCGCTGAGTTGATCGAGCAGTATGCAAGCTATTTCGCCCGCAAAATTGATCGTTATCTCAGCGACCAAAGCCTTTCTCCGCTAGCCCGTCTGCGCGCTTTCGTCACCGGTGCCCAGGCAGCCATGGCCCGTCACGATTTCCGGCGCGGCTGCCTGATCGGAAATCTGGGTCAGGAAATGGGTGCCCTCCCGGAAACCTTCCGGGCAAAGTTACAACAGGTTTTTGCCGATTGGCAGTCGAAATTTGAGCGTTGCCTGGTTGCAGCTCAAGAGGCCGGCGAAATTTCGCCACACGCAGACTGCAAGCAACTGGCCGCGTTCTTCTGGATTGGTTGGGAAGGTGCCGTACTGAGAGCAAAACTGGAGCATAGCGCAGAGCCGCTTAAGATATTTGAGCGTGGATTTTTTGCCGGACTACCACCCGGCTAATTTTTTTTATTATTAATAGACATTCGGTCTAATTTAATGAGGAGAGAGTTATGTTTAAAGGAATTTTGATTGAGAAGGACGAGTCGGGTTACCGGGCCGGACTCAAGGACATCGACGAAGCACAACTTCCGGATGGGGGTGTGACCATTCGGGTCAGCCATTCGACACTCAATTACAAGGATGCCCTGGCGATCACAGGTAAGGGGCCGGTTGTGCGAAAGTTCCCGATGGTGCCCGGCATCGATTTGGTCGGTACCGTTGAAGATTCTACGCATCCGGGATACAAGCACGGCGATGCGGTGCTGCTCAATGGCTGGGGCGTCGGCGAAAACCATTGGGGCGGGCTGGCGCAAAAAGCCCGGCTAAATGGAAACTGGCTGGTACCGCTGCCGTCCGCGTTCACGCCGCAGCAGGCCATGTCAATCGGCACCGCGGGCTATACCGCGATGCTGTGCGTGCTGGCGTTGGAGTCCCATGGCGTCAAGCCAACAGACGGCGAGATTCTCGTGACCGGCGCAGCAGGTGGTGTAGGAAGTGTCGCCACGGCCGTGCTCTCCAAACTGGGCTACACGGTTGTTGCGGTCAGCGGCCGGCCC
The DNA here is from genome assembly GCA_038203745.1 of Burkholderiales bacterium. GTDB lineage: Bacteria > Pseudomonadota > Gammaproteobacteria > Burkholderiales > Rhodocyclaceae > Propionivibrio. Next base: position 4,111 of record JBBRDR010000125.1, read on the forward strand.
GAGGAAACTGATTACCTTAAAGGGCTCGGTGCCGTGGAAGTACTCGAGCGAGCCCAGTTTTCGTCACCGGGCAAGCCTTTGGGCAAAGAGCGCTGGGCGGGCGCGGTCGATGTCGTCGGTAGCCATACTTTGGCCAATGTCTGCGCCACGAGTAAATACCGTGGTGTTGTAACCGCCTGCGGACTGGCGGGAGGTATGGATTTCCCCGCGTCGGTCGCCCCATTCATTCTGCGCGGTGTCACGCTGGTGGGCATCGATAGCGTCATGTGCCCCACACCTGACCGAATTGAGGCATGGCGGCGCTTGGGTTGCGATCTGGATATTGAGAAGCTGGGTGCGATAAGCCGCGAAATTGGGCTCAGTGAGGCAGTGCCATTCGCTACAAAACTGCTTAATGGTGAAGTTAAAGGGCGTGTGGTGGTTGATGTTAACCGCTAGAGAACCACGCTGAATTAGAAGAATGAATCAACCTAAAAACCTCATTCAACACAGAGAACACGGAGAAAAACATGCCCCGAAGGAAATCTGACTGTAAGGAATGCAGAGCTCCCTGGGGGACAAAGGCTTACGTGAAATTGATCAATCACCCGCAAGGTGGGCCTCGTTTTACCTCTGTGTGCTCTGTGGCTCTGTGATCTCCGTGTTGAAAGCGGTTTCAACTGCGTTTTGTATGATCAAAGCCGTGTGAAATGGCTGAATTCAGAGCCCCTCTCCTGCGGGAGAGGGGTTGCGGTGAGTTTTTTGTAGTCTAAATTTCTGGCGGCTGAGTAAAGGGGGAAGTCCTTAAGCGATTACGATTCCTTCAGTGCTGAGCAGGCGTCGAATCGACGCGCACGCCGATACCGGCGTATAGGCTCCCGTCACCCCTGATACAGGATCGCTTAATACCTCGATTTTGAACCAACACCCCTTAGCCTTGATCTCGATTAAATGACTATTTCCGGGTGAGTCTGGATCGGATACGATTCTTGAGCGCGTTCTGTCAAAACCCAAACCACCAAGGGCAATACACGCGTGTACATTCACATTGCGGGGAAATGCTTTGCAGGCGTCGCGCGTTGGTCCGTCATAAAGGACTGTTCTGGAGGCGTCTGTCCGACCAAGATTCTCCGGTCGTTTGATGGTGGTAATGACCACGTCCTCTAATACCTCCCGTCCATCAAAGAGCCCGTCAACCCCAAGAATGGCGCCGTGAGGGATATAGACCTTGCGCTTGTATTCATGGCAGACCCGGCTGACCAATTGTTCAAAGGCAGGATCAGCAAATGCCGTCGATGAAAAAACGGCCAGATCGCTATGTTTCAATATCTGCGGAGTGAACTCAACAACGGCTTGCGATGTTGCCGCTTCGACAACCAGATCGACCCCGTTGGCACACCTTCTTATCATTTCTTCCGGGGAATTGATCAATAGGTCAGCTTGCGGATCAGCAGCAGCGCCTGATCTGGAAAAAATGAAGATAAATTCGAAGCCCTCTTCCGACAGCTTCTCGTAGATGTGCTTCCCAATGGTTCCAAATCCAATAAGGCCAATTTTTTTCTTCATGTCACGCCCTTCGTTGACGCCGGATTCTGCATTATTGAACGCGATAATGTTCGATGAACTGAACCAGCCGCTTAACCGCATCGACCGCCGCATCATGATTTTGGGAAAAGTTCAGACGAATGCTATCTGTCGCATGCGGGCTGAATTCTGTGCCGGGGGTGACGGTAACGCCAGCCTGATTCCGCAGGGTGCGGACAAAGTCGTGCAACGGGATCGTTAGTTCAGGCAGTCGCGGGAACAAGTAGCTTCCAGCCTCAGGACTCCTCACCTTTAGCGCAGGAACCGAACGGAATTCACGCAAAAGATCGTCACGGATGGCTTGATGCAGTGCAATTCTTTCCTGCAACCACCCGGCCGGCTCGTTGAACCACGTACGTAATACGGCCTGGCTATATCCAGGTGCACGTAACGAAACGATAGCCTGAAGTTTTTCCATCCGATCAATAAGTCGCGCGGCACCAAAAGCGACGCCTAGCCGGTATCCGCTGAGAGATTCGGTTTTGGACGGCCCCATGATGGTCACGACATTATCACTGTCGATTTGGGTCGCACGCAGATGGGTATAGGACGTCCCTGAATAGAGCAACCGTGAATAAAGCTGATCGACAATCACCGTGACACCATACTGATTAGCCAGTTCGGCAATCTTTTGAATCTCGGTTTGTGAATAAACCACGCCTGTTGGATTGTTCGGGTTCGAGAAAAGAAAGGTTTTTACCCCTGACTTGAACGCGGCCGCTAACTGATCAAGATTCAATCCGGCGCAATCTGCATGGCTGAGGTAATCAAGCTGAACCGGGACGATTTCCCCTCCAAAGAATTCAACAAGCTTGCGGTTCGCGAAATAGTCAGGGCGCACGATTGCCACTTTATCGCCAGCGCCAACCGTTGAGGCGACGGCCAGGAACAGCGCGCCTTGTGTTCCGGGGGTGATGATCAACTCATCTTTACCCGACAAAGGGGTTGCGGTGAAGGCAGATAGTTTCTCGGCAACATAGTCGCGAAGTGCCGCGCCACCCCGGTATTCCGTGTAAGCCTGTTCTCCGCCCCGTTGTACGCCTTGGGTGAATTCTTCAAATGATCCCGGTGTTGGCGCGAAGGCTGTGTTGTTGACGTCGCCGTGTGAAAAATCCACGGGAGTGCCGGGTAAGTCTTTGCCGAACAGTCTCTCTGCCTGGATGCTCCCTTTTTGGCGTAATTCCTGCCCTGGCGCGTTATCGGTTGCCAATTTCGCAAATTTTTCTTCAAGCGGATTCATGGTGTATTTCCCTTTTCTGAACGACTCACATTTAGATTTTAATCCCAGTCGCACACGTTATAGATCATCGATTGCCGTTCTGAAATCGGAAATGTCGAGGCGGGAGCGCTTAAACGGGGCCGGTTGATGAACGAACAACAAGTGTTGGTTCGAGATAAGTAATGGTGCCTAAGCGTTCCGGGTCGGTTAGCCGTGCGCAAACATTCTCGATTGCCGCTTCTGCAATCTGGAGGAATGGCTGACGAATAGTCGTAAGCGTAGGAGATGAAAACTTTGCGAGTTCAATGTTGTCTATCCCGACGATTGAGATTTCACCAGGCACTTGCACTCCCATTTTATGGAACCCTGACAGCAGGCCGATGGCTATCATGTCGTTCATAGCCACAATGGCCGTCGGGCGGGATGGCATGGCCATTATCTTTGCGGCAACCAGAGATCCGAATTGCGCGAGGTCTGCATCGTTGTGCGAGGTCGATTGAACCGGAATATCTTCGTCCGTAATGAGTACGCCATCGCCTAACCCATTGCGTCGCATCGCGCTCCTGAACCCCTCCAAACGAGTCAGACGGGGAGGCGTCAATGGAGTCGCGGTGGCGAAGGCGATTGATTTGTGACCCAGCGAAATAAGGTAATCGACCGCTCTTTCCCCGGCAAGGGCATTGTTTGTCGACACGATGTCCGCACCCTCAATGCCGGGGTCGGAAGCGAGCGCTTCAAACACCACAAAGGCTATTTTTCGCTTGATGAGTGCGGACATGGCAATTTCGTTGTGCAGGACCGACGTCATCAGTATGCCGCGAACACCGTAGGCGACGAGTTCTCTGACAAATGCCATTGCCTGTTCGGGATCTCGCTGCGTATTACAGAGGATTACCCTGAAACCTTTTTTCTGCGCGGCATTGTCAATCGCAACAGCCAGTTCTGCGAAGAACGGATTGACGACCGAGGGTACAAGAAGTCCAAGCATGGGCGCATACCCGGTCTTGAGTTGCCTTGCTGCGCTGTTTGGCGTGTAGCCCAAGGCCTTGATAGCCTGAGTAATGCGCTGATGGGTTTCTTGGCGCATTTCGCCTGTCCTGCCGTTCAGATAGTTTGAAACGCTCGTTGAAGACACTCCAGCGGCTTTCGCGACATCTTTAATGGTCACGCCTCGCAAGTGCGGCACGATTCATCGCTCCCTGAATAAGTGGGCCTACATGCCGATTGGCCCGGCTAACCTTGTCTTCTATTGATACCTGCAGCTACAAAATTGCACTTGCTGGCTGGACTGATGATTAGCTGAACGGCCAGCTCGAAAAATTTAGAGCGCAGGTGCTTATTCCTGATCAGGAACCGTGATGCTTTCTCATTTGAGATGTTCAGTCGGGAGCGCATTCAACACTTCGTAACACGCGCCCATGGTGTGGTAATCCACCTTGTTGTTATAGGATTTTTGATCGTTATATCTCGCGTTGCTCCGGTCCAATCGCCTGTACCAGGCACCGTAGATGTGATCAACGAAATAGGTGAAAGAATAGTCCCAGAGTTTGTCGTACCAGTTCCAATACACTTCGGATCCCGTCCGCTGTGCGAGTAACGCGGAAGCGGCGATACTTTCCGCCTGGACCCAGAAATACTTGTCCTGATCGTCCGGGTTGCCCGAGAGGTCGTAACCGTAAATCAGCCCGCCGAATTTGTGATCCCATCCGAATTTGATGGCGGTGTCGAACAGTTCGACCGCCCGCCCCAGGCGCCAAGGTTCGGGCCGATGTCTGTCAAGAATCAACAGCAGCTTCGCCCATTCCGTCTGGTGGCCTGTTTGCACTCCCCATGGACGTATGTTGTTGCTATTGTCGTTTCTGTTGTAGTCAAGATCCGGCACCCAATCGCTGGTGTAGTGCTCCCAAATATGGACGCCTGTATTCTTGCATTGACGAAGAGTCATGTTTTCAGCCAATCGGGCCGCACGATTCACGAGCACTTCATCACCCGTGGCTTCATAGGCGAAAATCAGGGCTTCACAGGCATGCATGTTGTCGTTTTGCCCGCGATAGGAACTCAATTTCCAGTCGGCGTCAGCCTCGCAAGCATAGAGGCCGAACTCTTCACTCCAGAAATGAGTATCCATCAGATTGAAGGTTTCGTAGATCCAATCCCTGGCTTCCGCTACACCGGCTTTCAAAGCGCAGGCAT
>JBBRDR010000126.1:0-9064 GCA_038203745.1 Burkholderiales bacterium
ATCGACGGGTTTTTCTCCCCGCCCATGGCGGTCGGCGTGTCGTCCTGCGAGATTTCGCGCATCGGCACCAGAATATCCGGGCGACTGCCTTCGACGTAGATTTTGCGCGAATTGGGTAAAGGCTGGATGGCCGCGGCGTCCACGTGGGCGTCGGCGGCGAGGAATTTTTCGGTGGCGTTCATGGCATTTCCTTGCAGAACAGAACAGCTGCGGAACAAAAAAAACGGTGATGCAGGCAAGGAAAGGCGGGGCTGACACGAGGTATAAAGGCGACGGTCTTTCGCTTCCCTACGACGGCATTACCCGTACAGGTTCAAAGGGTCTATCTCAGCCACGCCAAGATCAGCGCAGCACCCCTAACAAGAGCGCTCAAGTTACTGGAATTGCAGACTTTAAGCAAGACTCGTCCGGCTTGGAGAGGGTTGCAGTCGGGTTTGTTCCAGGTGTTTTATAAAAATCAGCTAAAGTATTCCTTTGGATTTCCGTGAAACATATGATGAGTAAAAAAACGAATACCGGAGTCCGATCATGAGCGCCAGGCTTTTTGTTGCCTTCATGGCGGCGATGCTTCCGGCCGTGGTTTCTGCAGCGTGGCAAGTGGTCGCGACCGATCAGGGCAAGCGTGTCGAGATCGAACGCGCCAGCATTGTTGCCGAACCGGGCAAGCCAGCGATGGCCGTCGGGCGAATTGTGCTCGACAAGCCGATTGTTGACCCGAAAACGTCGGCGTCCTACCGCATCATCGAAGTGCTGAATCGTTACGATTGTACCGAGCGCACCTATGCCACCCTGAAGCGTACCTACTTCAAGGAGGAAGGCGAATTGCTGCGGCAGGAGGAAATGAAGAATCCGTTCGACATGCCGGTGCGCTCGGGCACGCCGGACGACAAGCTGCTGCGAGAGGTCTGTCGGCCGAAAGCGGGCGGGGCGTCTGCTGCCTTGGCAAGCAAAACGGTTGAACAGGTGAATGAGGTCGCCGGGGAGTTGCGCAAGGCGAATGAGGCGCTCGTCGAAAAAGAGGTTCAGAAGGACTTGAAGAAGCTTACGCAGCGCGCGAAGCCCGCACCCGTATCGTCCTCACCGAAAATCGACGCCCCGGCAAACGCGGCGTGGTCGTACGACGGCAGCTCCGGACCGGATAGCTGGGGAAAACTGAAGGCCGATTATGCCCTCTGCAACTCCGGACATAATCAGTCCCCCATCGATCTGCGCGACGGGATCGCGGTCGATCTTGAGCCTATCCAGTTCTTCTACCGGCCGACACCGTACCGAGTGGTGGATAGTGGACGTCACCTGCAGATGACCGTCTACGGTGGCGGCTTCAATTTGCTGGGCAAGAACTATGAGTTGGTCCGCGTCGTGTTCCATCGCCCGTCCGAGTTTACGGTCGATGGAAAAACCTACGACATGGATGCCCAACTGGTGCACAAGTCGGACGACGGCAAGCAGGCCATTGTCACCGTATTGCTTGAGAAGGGAGTCGAGAATCCGGTGGTCCAGACGGCGCTGAACAACCTGCCGCTCGACAAGGGCGGCGAAGTGGCGCCACCGGGGCAGAACATCGATGTGGCTCGTTTGCTGCCCGAGAGTCGGCGCTATTTCACCTTCATGGGATCGCTGACAACACCGCCGTGCAGCGAAGAGGTCCTGTGGCTGGTGCTCAAGCAGTCGCAGCCGATCTCGCCGGAGCAACTGGCGATCTTTCAGCGTCTCTACCGGCCCAATGCACGGCCGGTGCAGCCGGGGTTCGGGCGAATACTCAAGGAGTCGCGCTGATCAGGCTTGCCCGGGTGGCTTCGTAGATATCCGCAAGGGTGCTTGCGTAGTCGTCCCAGGGCAGTCCATCGACGGAAAGTGTCTGCTGCCGGGTGAGTCCGTCTACCGCGCCGGCGGCAAGGAGTGCTTTCAGTACGGCGCGTTCATGTTCCGGGGGGCGCATCAGCAATTTGCCGGATAGAAGCGACAGCGCAGCGACAAGAGCGAAGGCACCCCAGTTTGAAATTCCAGCCGGGATTACGTAATCCGCTGGGGTGGCGCAGAAAATGAGTTCGCCATGCGTTATGCGTTCTTTCAGCGAATCGCGCAGACGCCCGAAACCCAATTCGTTACCGCCGTCGCCGATGGCAATCGTCTTGTATAGCCTTGGGAAACCGGGTTCGAGAAGTCGATCCGCCGCCGGGACGAGGTCGTCAAGCATTTCTCCGCGCATCGAGTAGCGATGCCCGTCCAGCGCGCTTCCAGGGCGTTCGACTGCAATTACGTGAGTGGGCGAAAAAGTGGCGAGCAGGTCATTGATTTCGTGATCGGCGGTCTTCTGCGCAAGGCTCAGCGTAAGCATTGGAAACGGCGCGCCATAGACCTGCGCCCCCGCCCTCAGCAAGCCAATGCTATGTTGATCGCTTACTACATAGACGTCTTTTCCCAGCAGTCGCAAGGCATGCGCAAGGGCAAGCGTTCCTGATGGGCCATCCGTTTCGCCAATCATCGCGGCGCGGATGCAGAAGCCAGTAACCAGAATCACGCGCTCGCTCGTCAGCAGTTCGTGCGTTGCCGCAAACAGATCACTCGTTTCGGCGAAGGAGGCGAGTCCGCGGCTTCCGGGGTCTCTTCGAGCCAATAGTTCAATGCGACGGATCGTCATCGTAAAACGCGGTTCAGTCACGATTTCCCCAATGTTTTTTTAAAAGGATGGCCCAATGGAAACGAGCATTCCAGAAACGATCACTAACTTTAGCATGAGTAAACGATGGGCGACTTTCTGCAAGAAGAGCGCTTTCTCTCTTTCCAAAGTTAGTGCCAGAACGGTACAACTTTGTGAACATCCATCGTTTGCGTTCGGCGCATAACCTAACAACAATGCCACGCATCGGTCTCGTGCGCTAAATGACCCAACATAGGGCGATTGCCATGATTCTGCACCACAGGAGGGAGGGGGATGACTCGACAAAATGATCATGCAAATAACGCAGCTCATCGAACGCGAATAATCCGTACCTTATGAATTCCTGTGACAAACGTTGTCTTTTCTGGCGCGATTTGTGCCTTTCCCTCTCTGGTTGCTTGACCTTATTTCCCTGCTCAGAGGGGTGTGGAAGTAATCGTATTTAGTCTATCTAGTAAGGGCGTTTTGTTCTGTTTTGCGGTACTCTGCTATATGTTTCGCGGGATGGCAATCACGCTTGTGAGCGACATCCGGGTTATCAAGTAAATCGAAAGCGGGGCATATGCCTCAATGTCTTTTTTTCTGATTTTTGGTACAACACAGGAGAGATAAAAAATGAAAAAGTTATCCGTTATCGCAGCCGCCTTGACGCTCAGCGTATCGCTGGCCAGCCCCGTCATGGCGGCCGAACAGAAGTTTGTCACCATCGGAACCGGTGGCGTCACTGGGGTCTATTACGCAGCAGGCGGTGCCATCTGTCGCCTGATGAATAAGGAACGAGCCAAACACGGCATCCGTTGCTCGGTGGAAAGCACCGGCGGTTCGGTTTACAACGTCAATGCCATCAAGGGTGGCGAACTGGATTTCGGCGTCGCTCAATCCGACGTCCAGTTCAACGCTGTTAAAGGCCTGGCGCAATTTAAAGACGGTGGCGCGAACCCTGATTTGCGTGCAGTTTTCTCGGTCTACCCCGAGTCGCTGACCGTTTTGGCGCGCAAGGAAGCGGGCGTCAAGAAATTCGAAGACTTCAAAGGGAAGCGCTTCAATGTAGGTAACCCCGGCTCCGGTACGCGCGACACAATCAACATGTTGTTGACGGCTCTGAACATGAAGACAAGCGACTTCACGCTGACTTCGGAATTGAAGCCGGATGAGCATGGCGCAGCACTGTGCGACAACAAGATCGATGGTTTTGCCTATGTTGTTGGTAGCCCGGCGGCCAATATTCAGGATCCGACGACCACCTGTGGAGCCAAGTTGGTCCCGATTACGGGGCCGGCCGTCGACAAGTTGGTCAATGACTATCCGTATTTTGCTGCGGTGACTATTCCTGGTGGCGTCTATCCAGGCAACCCCGACGCGATCAAAACCTTTGGCGTGATGGCCAGTTTCGTGAGTTCGGCCAAGGTCCCGGATAACGTCGTCTATGCGATGGTTTCCGCCGTGTTCGACAACTTCGAAGAATTCAAAAAGCTTCACCCTGCTTTTGCCAACCTGGATCCGAAGGAAATGGTAAAGGGCGGTATTTCAGCTCCGTTGCACCCAGGTGCTGTCAAGTACTACAAGGAAAAAGGCTGGATGTAAAAATGCTTTGGTGGGCGTAGACGTTAGCGACGCCCTGCAATGCTCAGACGGCTCCTTAGAAAGGAGCCGTTTTGCGATCATGTCGATATAACAAGGGGCAAACGTGGCTCAAAATGAAGTAAAACCGTCGGATCTGTCCGACGATGAAATACGGCAACTCGTTGCCGAATCGGACACCGGAGGCCGTCGACCGACTGGCGTTTCTGCCAAAATCGTCACGTACGTGGCGCTGGCGTGGTCCATGTTCCAACTCTGGATCGCGTCGCCACTGCCATTCTCGTTGGGGATTTTTGTGCTCAACGACACCCAGTCGCGATCGATTCACCTGTCATTCGCAATGTTCCTGGGGTATTTGCTGTTTCCACCGCTCAAAGGCTCTCCGCGCACGCGGATTCCGGTGCAGGACTGGATAATGGCGATCGTCGGAGCGTTTTGTGCGGCCTATCTTTTCATTTTTTACACTGAACTTTCCGCACGCCCTGGTCAGCCGACCACGTTGGATCTCGTGGTGGCACTCACCGGTATAGTCGTTTTGCTTGAAGGAACACGTCGCATTGTCGGACTGCCCATGGCAATTCTGGCTTCGATCTTCCTTGCCTATATTTTCCTTGGCCCTTATATGCCGGATGTAATTGCGCATAAAGGAGCTTCATTCTCCAAGGGCATGACCCACCAGTGGTTGTCGACCGAAGGTGTTTTCGGCGTGGCTCTAGGGGTGTCGTCGGGTTTCGTGTTCCTGTTCGTCCTGTTCGGTGCCTTGCTCGATACGGGTGGCGCGGGTAATTACTTCATCAAGTCGGCGCTCTCTTTCCTGGGTCACTTACGCGGCGGTCCCGCGATGGCTGCTGTTGTTTCTTCAGGTCTGACGGGCATGATTTCTGGCAGTTCGATTGCCAATGTGGTGACCGTCGGGACATTCACGATTCCGCTCATGAAGCGCGTTGGCTACAAGCCGCATGTCGCCGCAGCGGTTTCGACGGCGGCGTCGGTTGATGGCCAGATCATGCCGCCTGTGATGGGCGCTGCGGCCTTCCTGATGGTCGAGTACGTGGGTATTCCCTATACGCAGATCATCAAACACGCGGCTTTGCCGGCCATCCTGTCCTACATCGCGCTGCTCTATATCGTCTATCTGGAAGCCTGCAAATCGGATATTCGCGGTATCCCTCGCGCTGACAACGTCCCGCCGCTGAGGAATCGCCTGATTGGCATGGCTCTTACCGTCTGCGGCGTCATCATCCTGGCCAATGCGATTTATTACGGTCTCGGCTGGATCAAGGATGTGGCGGGTGATGCTTCGTTGTTCGTCATCGCCATGCTGATGCTGGTCTCGTATATTGCCTTGCTCAAGTACCAGTCGGGATATCCCGAACTCACTCTGGACGATCCGAATTCACCGGTCCTCAAGTGCCCGGAATCCGGTCCGACGATCAAGAGTGGCCTGCACTTCCTGCTACCGGTTGTGGTGCTGATCTGGAACCTGATGGTCGAGGAGTTGTCTCCGTCACTGTCGGCGTTCTGGGCGACGATGTTCCTGGTTTTCATTCTCGTGACCCAGCGTCCAATTACGGCGTGGTTCCGTGGCTTGCCAAGCTTCAAGGCAGACTTGAATCGCGGATTTTCCGATCTGCGCACCGGACTGGTGGCGGGTGCCCGTAACATGATCGGCGTGGCGATCGCGACTTCTACGGCCGGTATCATTGTCGGTACGGTGACGCTGACAGGCATCGGGCTGGTTCTGGCCGAGGTGGTGGAATTGCTCTCGGCGGGTAATCTCGTGGTCATGCTGCTAATGGTCGCGTTTGCGTCACTGATTCTCGGCATGGGCGTTCCGACAACTGCCAACTACATCATTGTTTCCTCGCTGATGGCACCGGTGGTTGTTGAGCTTGGCGCACAAAGTGGATTGATCGTGCCCTTGATTGCTGTTCACATGTTTGTCTTCTATTTCGGAATCATGGCCGACGTCACACCGCCTGTCGGGTTGGCGGCCTATGCGGCAGCGGGTATCGCCAAATCGCCGCCGATGCTGACCGGCTTTACAGCCTTCTGGTACAGCATCCGGACGGGCATCCTGCCCTTCATGTTCATCTTTAACACACAACTGTTACTGATCGACATCGGAAGTCCTCTGGAACTCACGTTGGTTATCGCGTCTGCAACCGTCGCCAGTCTGGTGTTTGTGGCCGCATCGCAGAACTGGTTCATCACACGTAGCAAATGGTATGAAACGTTGATTCTCTTGCTCATCGCATTCAGTCTCTTCCGTCCAAATTTCTGGATGGATATGATTTATCCGCCGTACAACAAGATCCCTTCAGCAGAGTTGATGCAGATCGTTGAAAAGGCGCCGGTCGATCAGCGTTTGCGCGTGTGGGTCGAAGGCGAGAATCAGAAAGGGGATCTGGTCAAGAAAGGCAAACCCATCGCACTGGGCACCGCCGGAACTGCGATTGAACGCCTCGGTCGATATGGTCTGCTTGTTGTGCCGAGCGGGGATCAGTTTGATGTTGCGACGGTCAAGCTGCGTAGTCGGGCGCAAAAGATCGGTTTTGAGCAAGGACAGAAAATCACCGAGATTGAGATCGAGAACGTGCGACCTAATCCTCAGTGGATGTTTATTCCGACCCTGTGTGTGCTGGGGATGATTGTCTTCCTGCAACGGAGACGCGTTGCTGCCGCCGCTGCGAAGACCTGATCTGCTGTAGACTTTTCTGAAAAAAAACGCTGCCTGCGGGCAGCGTTTTTTTATGGTGGCGTGACCGGTGAAAAACTCATACGATGACACTTGGGAAAATTGAGCGGCCTAGGGGGTGTTTCAGCCATGTCGGAACCGGATAGTTCATGGATTACGATGGATCAGCTCAGAATCGGGCTGTATGTCTACCTCGATCTCAAGTGGTTTGAGCATCCTTTTGCCTTCAACAACTTCAAGATCAAGGATGAGGAACAGATCAAGATCATCCGGAGTCTTGGTCTCAAAAAGTGCCGTTACGATCCGGCGCGCTCTGATCTCAGGCCACCGCCGGTACAGGCACAAGGTCGCGCCGAGGTGGAGACGCCACAAGCGGCTTTGCCAACCGAACACCCGGCTCTCGCCGCCAAACGTGCGCTGATTGAGAAAATCAAGGTGCAGCGCGAGGCGTCGGCGCGGATTGAAACCGCCTTTGTCGATACGGCCAAGACGATCCACGGCATCGAAAAGAACCTGCTTGCCAATCCGGCTAAAACGGTCGAGCAGGCCGGTCGCCTGGTCGATCAGATCGCTGATTCGATTCTTTCCGCACCCGAAGTCGCCATCCACATGATGGGCGACAAGATGGGTGGCGAAGAACTTAATTTCCATTCGCTGAACGACACCAAGCTGTCGCTTATCATGGCGCGCAACATCAAGCTGCCACAGGAGGCGATTCGCTCACTGGGCATGGGTGCGCTGTTTCACGATGTCGGCCGCCGTGAAATTCCGAGCGCGATCCTGATGAAGATGGAGCCGCTGACCCAGGCCGAGCGAAAATACTACGAACTGCATTGCCAGTACGGCCTTGAAATCGGTCAGGGCTTGAAATTTCCGCCGCTGACACTGTCGATCATCCGCGATCACCACGAGTTGTTCGACGGCTCCGGCTACCCGCAAAAGCTCAAGGGCGAGGCCATCAACGTTCTGGCGCGCATCGTGGCCATCGCCAACCATTACGACGAGATGTGCAATCCGTTGAATATCGTCAATGCGCTGACGCCGCATGAAGCCTTGTCAACGATGTTCGCCAAACAACGCGCCAAATTCGATCCCAAACTTCTGCAGGTTTTTGTTCGCTGTCTGGGTGTCTATCCGCCGGGAACCATCGTCCAGCTCTCCAACGGCATGATCGGCATGGTCGCCACCATCAATACCGCCAAGCCGATGAAGCCGATGGTGGTGGTCTACGATGCCGATATTCCAAAGGACGACGCCATCCTCGTCGATATGGAGGTCGAGGCCGATGTCAATATCACCAAGGCCATCCGGCCGACACAATTACCAAAGGAAATTTACAACTACCTCAGTCCGCGTAAACGGGTCAGCTATTACTTTGATGCGGGCACCCCGGCCAAGGACGGAGTGAAGAAATGAGCAGCCTGGAACGACTGCTTATCGACCACACCGAGCAGATGATCCTGTTGGTTGAGCCGGAAAATCTGCGCATCGTCGTGGCCAACCACGCCGCCGCGCAGACGCTCGGTTACAGCGATGCTGAACTGCTCGAAAAAACGATTCTGGATGTGGAATGCTCCTTGCCGGATGTCTTCTATTGGGAAGATGTGCGCAGCGGCCAGTATTCGAACATCGAGTCGCAGGAAGGTCTGTACCTGTGCGCCGACGGGTCGATGCGGACAGCGGCGAAGTCCGTCCGCGTCGTCGAACAGGAGGGCCAGCGCTGGCTGATGGTCCAGGCCAAAGTAATTCAGGAGGCGTCGCATGCTCAGGATGATTTGGCGCAAGCGACTTCACAGCTCCGGGCGACGCTGGAGTCGACCGGTAACGGTATTCTGGTGATCAACTGGCAGGGGCGGATTGCCAGCATGAACCGCCGGCTCAGTGCGATGTGGCAGCTTCCGGAAGACCTGCTGCTCAGTCAGGATGATGAGGCCATCCTTGGCTTCATCTATGCACAGGTGGAGGATAGCGCGACCCTTGCCAGTCGTTTGCGTGAGATCGTCGACGAGCAGGAAAGTGAAGATCTGTTCAAGCTGGTGGATGGCCGGGTCTTCGAGTGCAAGTCCTTACCGCAATACCTCGATGAGCGCATCATCGGACGCGTTTTTGGCTTCAGTGACATC
>JBBRDR010000127.1:0-9013 GCA_038203745.1 Burkholderiales bacterium
TGGTTGCGTCCTCGACCTTTCCGTCGACGATCTTCCAGGCATACCCCTTTGTTTTGGGGTTCCGGTGCGTGTTTCTTAGGTAGTCCACACCATGAATGACGTACTGTCTGTAGTCCTCATTGCCGAACTGCCGGTAGGCCATCGCGTAATTGAAAACAAAGCGGCATGACGCGACGAGTGTCCTGAGGCCCGGATTGAAAACATCACCATTGTTCATGAAGCAATGAAAAAACCCGCCCGCGGCATCAAGAGCACGCTTGTCATAAAAAGACAAGGTGTGACGGACGTGCTGAAGCAGAAAGTCCCTGCTTCTGAAGTCGATTGGATATTTCACGCCCATTCTTCTTTCGACACGTTTCGTCTGCGGGTTGCCTTCATTACATAAACTGCGGCGAGATGAGACGCGGCAGGAAAAGGCTGATCTCCGGAACCAAGCACAGCAGAAGCAGGATGCCAAGCATCGGCAACAGGATGGTGAACACGTCCTTGAGAACGTTGTGAACCTGCATCTCGCCGATCCGTGCCACGATGAGCAGGCACATGCCATAGGGCGGGGTTACGAGGCCAAAGGCCAGGGCGACAACGCCGACGATGGAAAAATGGATCGGGTGGATGCCTGCAGCCTGAGCCAGGGGGTACATGATGCTGCCTACGACGATAATGGCCGGAATGGCATCAATGAACAGACCGACGAAGAGGAATACAGCGGCAATAATCAGAATGACGCCATGGGGTCCGAGTCCGAAGCCCTGAATCAAAGTGACCAGCGCCTGGGGAACGCGGTAATAGGCAAGTAGCCAGCTGAATACCGAGGCGGTACCAACGCAAAACAAGGTGATGCCGACGAGCTTGGCGGAGTCACTCAGGTAAAGGAAGAAGGTGCGGGTGTTGAGCGAGCCGTAGGCAATGCCCAGCATGACCGAGTAAACAACAGCAATCGCGGAGGCTTCGGTCGGCGTAAAGAAACCAAAAGAGATTCCGACCAGAATAATGACCGGCGTTACCAGCCCTGGGGCCGCACCCAAAAAGGCTTTTATGAAGTGAGAAAGGCTGGGCTTTTCAAAGCGCGGATAGTTGTATTTTTTGGCGTAAAAATAAACAGTCGCCATCATTGAAAGGCCGAGTGCGACGCCCGGGATGATTCCGGCCAGGAAGAGTGCGCCAACGGAAATCGACATCGTGCCGCCCCAAATGAGCATCAGGATACTTGGCGGAATGATGACCCCCATGACCGAGGCGCAGGCGGTGATTGCGATCGAGAAGCTGCGGTCGTAGCCCTGCTTGAGCATGGCTGGGACAAGAACTTTGCCGATACCGGCGGCCTCGGCGGTCGATGAACCCGAGACCCCGGCAAAGAGCATGCTGACAAACACATTGATATGACCAAGGCCGCCGGGAAAGTGACCCACGGTGGCGGTAGCGAGCGCGACCAGGCGTTTGGTGACACCCGTTGCATTCATAAGATTCGCGGACAGCAAGAAAAAGGGCACCGACAGCAATAGGAAGGAGTTGAACGAATTGTAAGTGCGGTCGATGATGGCAAAAAAGGAGACACTGTCAGTAAGAAGAATTACCGGAACACAGGCGAGAGCAAGTGCGAAGGCGACTGGAACCCGAAGTAATACCAGCGCGATAAAGACTCCGAAAAGGGCGGAAGCGGCGACCAGAGGTTCCATGGTTAGAGTGCTTTCTTGAATGTTTTCTGGAAGATGAGATCGGCCAGGAAAATCAGGGAGAGACCGCCGAAGACCGGTACTGAAGCGCCTATCCAGAGCATGGAAATCTGGGCAACATCGGAGATGTCCCAGCGCAGCACCTCGGCATAAGACAGGCCGCGGAAAAAGAAGATTGAGCAGAAAGCGATTTCCATGACAATGATGAAGCTCTGCCAAACGATGTTCACGATCCTGGATTTACTTTCACTGAGCACTTCAAGCACGAAGTGAGAACGCTCACGCACGCCAATGGCAGCGCCGAGGAAAATCACCCAAACTAAAAAGAAACGCGCAATCTCTTCGGTCCAGAGCGCAGGTGGAATGAAGGTTATCCAGCGGGCGCAAATCTGGTAAATGACAATCAGAAGCAACAGCCCCAGGAGCGCGGCCTGGAGGGCAACCAAACCCTTGTGCAACGCCTCGATGGTTTTCTCGATTAGTTTCATAAGTGAGTAATTCCTTAACACGGACCAACACAACGGCCGTTCCGTTCAGATTACGAAGGAAATCCCCCGCCCGGTCATTCGGGGGGGGTAGAGAGGAGCTTACAGGTTACTGAACTGCCTGGATCTTGTTGTAAACTTCTTCCAGCTTCGCGTCTTTTACGTACTGGTTGAGCACTGGGGTCGCGAGTTCGCGAAACTTGGCCTTGTCGGCCGCCGAGAACTGGTGCACGGTGACAAGTTTCTTGGCGATCTGCGCATCCAGTTCCTTGTTCTCCATGCTGAGTTCCACCTCAGTCCCGAATTTTCCAGCTTCTGCGCCAGCCTTCAATATGGCCGCCTGAACCTTCGGCGAAAACTTGTTGTACGCCTTCTCGGAGATGAACAAGGGGCGAACGGTAATGGAGTGCTCAGTCAGGGTGTAATGCGGAGCGACTTCATAAAAGCGCATCTGGGTATAGCCAAATCTTTCGTTTTCCAAGCCCTGGATTACGCCGGTTTGGATTGCGGAGTACACCTCGTCGTAGGCGATGACCGAAGGGATCGCGCCGACGGCTGAAAATACCTTGGCCCAGATAGGGGCGCCTTGGACGCGGAGCCGGAATCCTTTGAGCTCATTCATATTGTTGATCGGATAGTTGGAGATGAGGTTGCGACTCACGCCGCCTGCATAGCCAATCGGCCGGATGTTGGCGCGCTTGATGATATCAGCCTCGATTCCCTTGAAGGCGTCGCTTGCCAGAACCCGATTGCGATGGGCCAGGTCCTTGAACGCGAGTGGCATGTCAAGAATGGCGATGTCCGGCACGCGCTGCGCGATGTTGCCCGGCGCGATGATCGCAATGTCAACCGACTCACCTTGGCTCATGAAGCGCAAAAAATCCGGTTCAATGCCAAGCGCCTTGTTTAGGCTGACCTTAAGATCGATATTCACTTCGTCCTGATACTTATTCACAAGCTCCCCGAACTTGTAATATGTCTGCGAGAACGGATGGTCTTTGTCGAACATTGACGCCGCATTAAGGGTCACGGTCTTTTTATCTGCGGCAATGCTGGAAAAGGCCGTAAGCAATGCGGCAGCACCCAGAACAAGTACACTTTTCTTGAATTTAAAGGACATGTCATACCTCCGTATAATGTTGAAAACCAAGCCTGTGTCGCTACAGATTATGTATGTGCAAAAAACGGAAAGGCCTCTGCCGTTGATGTGACCAAGGATTGTCCGTGCTTTTACATCAAGCCAAATCGACTGTAACGATACAGTAATGTACTTATTTTGTTTTGCTTGCGCAAGATTTTTGTGCGCTAAGTCTGGGTGCTGGAAGAAGGTGAGGGTTTTTTTTAATCAGGACGCCCCGTTCGTCCCATCAGTGACTACTCGGCGGGTATCTTGCGCCAGTTTGTCGATCAGGATTATTCGCGGCACTCGGCCCGTTGTATTCGAACCCCGTGCTTCCCTTCTTGCTTGATCTCATACATCAGGGCATCTGCGGCTTCGAGCATGCCTGAAAAATCCCCTTTTGTTGTCTCGAACCAGGAAACCCCGACACTGACGGAAACAGGCGAGAATTTTTTCATCGCCGTATTTACGGCATTAGCTATCTTTTGACCAGCTTCTACAGCTGCCTCGAAGGACGTCTCGGGTATCAGGACAGCGAATTCGTCCCCCCCTATTCGAGCAATGATGTCGGTACTCCGCAACTTTTTCCGCAAAGCCGTGGCCGCGACCTTAAGCGCATGGTCACCAACTTTATGCCCTCGCGTATCGTTGAGCTGTTTGAAATCATCCAGATCGAGGAAAGCTACTGCCATGGAATGACCGTAGCGCTTGGAGCGATCAACTGCGGCATGGCCCAATTCAAAAAAAGCTCGACGGTTAAGCAACTTCGTTAACTCGTCATGCGTGGCTAAATCCTTTTCCCGCACCAGCAGTTGCTTTACATGAGCGATCAGATAAGAAACAAAGACATAGATGATTAACCTGATCAGACTATTGGCAACAGGAAGCCACGTTGCACTGGATGGAAGCTCGGCCATGAAATCAGCACCTGCCCACATAATTGCCGCCAGCAACGAGAACAGATATCCATCGTTACGCCCACCCACCCAGGCCATAGCCACCAGTGGAACCATAGTTGCCGAGGCAAAAGCATATTCGTGACCTGTAAACGTGTAGAGCCATCCAAGCATTGCGAGGATCGAACAACTAATGCACCAAGCAACGATCCTGTGCCGCGGAGATGAACTCATCCTTAATGTGGACATTATGAAATTGATCATCGACTCTCCCTGACGTTGTATTGCTACCGGCAGACTGAATTTCGAGGAAATCTCAATTCGCAAAGCAAACTCGCAGAACACGCTAACACGCTTAATCTCCCCGCCAGGCCTCGCGCATGGTGACGAACTCCTCTGCCGCGCTGGGGTGTATGCCAATGGTTGTGTCGAAGATGGCTTTGGTCGCTCCCGCTCTCATGGCGATGGCGATACCCTGCATGATCTCGCCTGCATCCGGCCCCATCATATGGGCACCGACGACCCGGTCGCTGGCCTGGTCAACAATGAGCTTCATGAAGGTCTTTTCATCACGCCCGCTGATGGTGTGCTTCATGGGCTTGAACGTCGATTTGAACACCCGCAGAGGTCCGAATCGGGTACGCGCCTCGTCCTCGGTAAATCCAACGCTGCCAATATTCGGCTGGCAAAAGACCGCCGTCGGAATGAACTCGTAATCGACGGTGCTTTCCTGTCCGCCAAACTGCCGCCGGGCAAAAGACATGCCTTCAGCCAGTGCAACCGGGGTGAGTTCCATTCGGCCGACAACATCGCCAAGGGCAAAAATACCGGGTTCGGACGTACGGAATTCCGCGTCGACATCAATTGTCCCGGCGTCACTGATCTTCACGTTTACGCTTTCCAAACCCAAGCCTTCGAGATTGGCTTTGCGTCCTGTAGCGTAGAGCACCGCATCAACGGCGATGGACGTGCCATCGGTCAGCCGCACCTCAAGGCCACCGGCGCCCCTTGTGATGGATTGAACATTGACCTCG
The DNA here is from genome assembly GCA_038203745.1 of Burkholderiales bacterium. Taxonomy (GTDB): domain Bacteria; phylum Pseudomonadota; class Gammaproteobacteria; order Burkholderiales; family Rhodocyclaceae; genus Propionivibrio. Next base: position 5,209 of record JBBRDR010000127.1, read on the forward strand.
AACTTCAGGTCCACGCCTGTCTTGCTGATCTCCTGAGCCGCGTGTGCGCGGATGTCGGCGTCGAAGCCGCGCAAAAACAGAGGGCCACGATAAAGCTGGGTGACCTTAGCGCCCAGCCCGTTGAAGATGCCCGCAAACTCCACGGCTATGTAGCCGCCACCCACAATGGCCAGACGCTGCGGAAACTGCTCAAGGTCGAATACTTCATTCGAACTGATGGCAAACTCGCTGCCGGGAAATTTCGGTATATGCGGCCAACCACCGGTGGCGATCAGAATTTTCCCTGCCGTGTAAGTCTTTTCGCCAACAGCCACGGTATGGGCATCGACAATCCGGGCACGGCCCTTGATGACGTCGGCCTTCACCCCTGACAGCAGGTTGTCATAGATCGCGTTCAGGCGGGCAATTTCTGATTTCTTGTTGTCACGTAGCGTGGCCCAATCGAACGCGGGGGCTTCACTACTCCAGCCAAAATTTCGGGCATCCTTGAAGGCTTTACCGAATTCCGCAGCATAGACGTACAGTTTTTTTGGAACGCAACCAACGTTGACGCAGGTGCCGCCCATATAGCGGTCCTCGGCGACTGCAACTCTGGCCCCAAAACCGGCAGCCATGCGCGCTGCCCTTACCCCACCCGAGCCGGCGCCGATAACAAACAGGTCGTAGTCATACGTTTGCACGGATTGTTCCTCCTCATCACTATTGAAGAGTTTAACAGTCTTGTATTGTGATCTCGTGTTTTAAGGTGTTGAAGAGTCTGATGAAGCCATGCATTTTGATTTGTACTACGGCGACCGAAAATTTTCACGGGAGCATGGCCCTTTTGTAATTCATAATGTTGACCCAATAGAGCCAAGGCATTAAGTGCTCTTTCATTTTCTCTGCCATTACTATGACTAAGACAATCAGGGCTGTAATTTTCGATGCCGACGGGACGCTAATCGATAGCGAAGTCCCCGGGATGGATATTTTGCACCAGCAGGCACTTGAAGAAGGATTGACGTTTTCACGTGAAGAAGCGCACCAGCAGTTTCGGGGGGCGTGCATGGCCGATATTGTTGGCTGGATTGCTTCGCAACTGACCCGAAAGACTTCCGATTTCGAGGCCGATTTTACAAATAAGGTGCGTAAGCTCCAAGTGGAACGCTTCAATCAGGAACTGGCGCCCATGCCTGGTGCCCTGGAGCTGCTAAGCCGACTGAAAGTGCCTTATTGCATTGCCACGAACGGCCCTCGTGAAAAGGTCGAATTAACTTTAAAGCTTACTGGGTTACGCCCGTTTTTTGGCGAACAAATCTATAGCGCCTATGATTTGGGGTTCTTCAAACCAGACCCCGGGTTATTCCTGCAAGCGGCGGCCGGGCTCGGTGAGGCAGCAGAGTATTGTGCGGTAGTTGAGGACAGTCTGCCCGGTATAGAAGCGGGGCTGAATGCTGGCATGCAGGTTTTCTCGCTGCTCAGTCAGCATGAATTGCCTGTGCTGATTGCCCAGCGCGTTACATGCATTACGGGTCTGGATGAGCTAATACGCCAATGGTGTGACGAAATTTCATAATGTCGCATCTGCGAGGGTCTGAAAGATGCAAGCCGCACAGGCAGCCGCACAGGCCTTGTGCCCCGGGCCGCTTCGTGCGGACAAGCGCAGGCCCGTAATGGGGGCGAACGCCTTGCCCAACAATTCAGGATGCTGCATCAGGATCGAATCTGGCGTATTTAAACTCAGACCGGAAATTCTGCGAAGTTTTGTCCGGTAGCCGCAAGAACACCAAGCCAGGCCGGGCTGTTGAGTTCGATCTGCTTTTTATGCTGCGCGAGAAGTTCGATCGGCACGTGAGTGAACGTGCCATGCTGCATTCCGATCACCAGGCCGGTCTTGCCGGCCATCGCGGCATGTACGGCATTGCGCGCAAAAAAATCGCACAAGATGGCATCCTCGGCACTGGCCGGCACGCTGCGGATAAGGTAACTCGGGTCGAAATAGCGCAAGGTGCAGGGCACCTCCTCCCTCTTGAAGTAAGCGTCGATACGGTCGCGCAGGAAAAGTCCGATGTCCTTGGATTTAAGGTTGCCCGAGGCATCGTATTCGTCGTTCCCTGAGGCAAGCAGGTGCTGTCCGGCGCCTTCGGCAACCAGAATGACGGCATGTTTCCGGTTGATCACGCGCTGTTTCAGCGCAGCGAGAAAACCGTTTTCGCCGTCGAGTACAAAAGGCACTTCCGGCACCAGCGTGAAGTTGACGTCCTGACTGGCGATGGTGGCGCCGGCGGCAATAAAACCAGCGTGTCGCCCCATGATTTTGACCAGCGAAATGCCGTTGTGGACGCTGTGTGCTTCAGTGTGGGCGCAGTAGATCGCCTTGGCCGCTTCTTCAACGGCGGTCAGGTAGCCGAAGGTGCGCGAGACGAAAGCGACATCGTTGTCGATGGTTTTCGGTATGCCAACCACAGCCAGCGCGTGACCACGCCGCTTGGCTTCCTGAAAGAGGGCGTCGCCGCCGCGCTGCGTACCGTCGCCGCCGATAACAAAGAGCATGTCGATTTTGCGCCGGATAAGGTTATCCACTGCTACGTTGATATCGACCGGGCCACGCGACGTGTTGAGTGCCGTGCCACCTTCCTTGTGGATGTCCTCGACAAACTCGGGGGTCAGCGCAATGGGCTCGGAACCGCGCCACGGATCAAGCCCCTGATATCCGTTTACGAAGCCAAGAATTTCCCGTACGCCATAACCGTGGTGGAGTTGGAGAACAAGTGAGCGGATGACATTGTTCAGTCCGGGACACAAACCGCCACAGGTGACGATGCCGGCCCGGGTCTTTTTGGGGTCAAAGAAAAGGCGTTCGCGCGGGCCGGCAACTTCAAACAGGAGTTCTTCGGTCGGCCGTGCGTCGGGATCGACAATGACGTTGAAAAGAACGCGTGATTTGTCGCTGACGAAATAGGACAGCGGTGACGGAAAGCGGGGTTCGCCAAGGTGGGTGATTTTCATGAAGGCTTATCGGGTAAAAGAGGTTTTGTACCAGCTCGAAGTATCCTCGACGCTGGCAGTCCGGTCAAACCCGATGGGGTCAACGGTGATCATTCCCTACACTAAAGCGGTAAAATCCTGCCCCATGAAAACGACAAAACGAATTGCATTTACTCTCGCCCTTGCTTTGTTCAGTGTAGCTGCGTTGGCGGAGTGGATTGAAATCGAGAAATTCGAAGACGGCATGCGGGTCTATGTCGATAAGGCGACGGCTCGCCGAACCGGTGATACCGGGCAGGTTCTGCATCTCGTGCGTTGGGGCGAGCCGCAGCAGGATGATGGTTCTCCGCCTTACCTGTCGACCATAGTACGCACGACTTACGACTGCGTCGGCAAACAGGAAAAATATATAAACTCTAGCTCTTACGCCGGGCCGATGGGTAATGGTGCCAAAGTCGTTGAAGATGACAATGAGGTACAGGGCTGGTACTCCATCTCCGAGGCGTCGATGGAAGACAAACTCTGGAAAATTGCCTGTGGAGTGAAATAACGCAGAGTTTTGAGCGCCTATGAAAAAGGCCATCCCGCAGGATGGCCTTTTTGTTGCGACGAGCGACGATTAGCCGATCTTGAACGCCAGCGAATCAGACTTGGAGTTCAGCGCAACGCTGATCGGCTGCTGATACGCGGCCGGGCCCCACAACTGACGCGGACCGGACGACGCGAAGAGATCGTCGGCAGACCATTCGGCACGACGGGCAACGAAGAACTTCATGGCCGGCGACTCCATTTTGACCAATGCTTTTTCGATCACAAACTCATCCTGGCCGTGGCGACG
>JBBRDR010000128.1:0-8795 GCA_038203745.1 Burkholderiales bacterium
TGGAAGAAATAAGCGTTCCCTGAAAAGCAAAAAGCCCTGAATGATCAGGGCTTTTTGCTTGCTTCAACTACTTGGCGGAGACGGAGGGATTCGAACCCTCGATTCAGGTTTTGCCCGAATGCTCCCTTAGCAGGGGAGTGCCTTCGACCACTCGGCCACGTCTCCGGAAGGGCGCGATGATAGCCTTTCCACCTCGTCCGGTCAAACTCTAAGCACTATCAATCAGCCTTATCGAGACCAAAAGCCTTGTGCAGAACACGCACGGCCAGTTCGAGATATTTTTCTTCAATAACCACGGAAATCTTGATTTCAGAAGTAGAAATCATTTGGATATTGATCCCCTCGGAAGCTAGCGCACCAAACATTTGGCTGGCCACGCCCGGATGTGAGCGCATGCCAACACCAACGGCTGAAACTTTGCAGGTCTTGTTGTCACCCACGACGCCACGCGCACCGAGCTTGGCCTTGACCGTATCGAGGATAGCCAGCGCATTTGTATAGTCCCCACGATTGACGGTAAATGAGAAATCCGTTGTGCCGTCATATCCGACGTTCTGGATGATCATGTCAACGTCAATATTGGCTTTGGCAATCGGGCCGAGTATCTGGAAGGCAATGCCGGGGAGGTCAGGCACGCCAAGCACGGTCAGTTTGGCTTCGTCACGATTGAAGGCAATACCAGAAATGATCGGTTGTTCCATATTTTTATCTTCCTCAACAGTAATCAGGGTGCCTTCGCCTTCATCCTGGAAGCTGGAAAGCACACGCAATTTGACTTTGTATTTACCGGCAAATTCGACGGAGCGGATTTGCAATACCTTGGAGCCCAGGCTGGCCATTTCCAGCATTTCTTCAAAGGTGATGGTGTCGAGCTTGCGCGCTTCTGGCACCACGCGCGGGTCAGTGGTATAGACGCCATCAACGTCGGTATAGATCTGGCATTCATCCGCTTTCAGAGCAGCAGCCAGGGCAACAGCAGACGTATCCGAGCCACCACGACCGAGGGTGGTGATGTTGCCATTTTCGTCCGCCCCCTGAAACCCGGCAACAACAACAACGTGGCCTTCCGCCAGATCCTTGCGGATACGTTCGTCGTCGATCTGCAGAATACGTGCTTTGGTAAATGTGCTGTCAGTCAGCACACGAACCTGAGCTCCAGTGTAGCTTTTGGCTTTGAGGCCTTCTTCATGCATGGCCATGGCCAGCAAAGCGATGGTCACCTGCTCACCGGTCGAAGCAATGACATCAAGCTCTCGCGGGGCAGGCGAAGCGGATATCTCCTTGGCCAGCCCGATCAGGCGATTGGTCTCGCCGGACATAGCCGAGGGAACAACAATAATGTCATGTCCCTGTGCTTTCCAGCGGGCAACCCTTTTAGCCACATTTTTAATGCGATCCGTCGTTGCAACCGACGTGCCGCCGAACTTCTGAACTATCAGCGCCATTCACAATCCAATTGTTGGTCACGAAAAGTCGCGATTTTACCTTAATGTTAGCTTGAAACGTAAGGGTAATTTCGCGTTTGACGACTAAAGCCATTTTAGCCATTTTGGTTTTAAACATGCCACTTGCAATTTATTATGTACTTGTTCTATACTGAACTCTTAGCACTTAAGTAATACAAACAATCATTATCAACCAAGGCAAAAAGAAACTTGGCTTTACCGTAGCAACAGCCACCCGAGAGGATAACCATGAACAGCACAAAAACTATCGACAAAAACGAACCTCGCGAAATCCGCCGCAAGCTTGGCCTGAATCAACAACAATTCTGGTCAAAAATCGGTGTTACGCAAAGTGGCGGATCACGCTACGAAAGCGGTCGCAATATGCCGCGTCCGGTACGTGAGCTTCTACGCCTGGTTCACGTTGAGCAAATCGACATTCAGCGCCTCAAGCGCGAAGAAATGGATGTTGTGGAGTACCTGAAGAGTGAAGAAGCCGAACTTTTCAAAACGCTGAAAAAAACAGCCAAGAGCTGGAAAAAAGCGGCTTAGTTTTCAGCGCCCGTTAGGGGTTGGCGACAAGTTCGACACCTAGCGACGAGACTTTCCGGGCAAATCGCTGAAAATCGTCTAGCGACAGATTCGACAGCCTCGCGGCATCAGGTTGCAATGAAGGGCGTGCCAAACCGTAAAGGTGCACGCCCTTTATCTTTTCCCGCGCCGATTTGATCAGTTCGAGATAGTCAACCTGATCTGCTTCGCTCATCTCAGCACCATCCAGCGCGAAATAGCAGGTCTGCACCCAAGTCGGAGCGAGTTCAGCGCATTCAAGCAACGCCACCCTGACTCGCGTGGGCGACAGACGAATGCCATTGATACTGGCAATCCCTTCTTCGCTAGCGCTATCCACCTTGAACCACACCTCGCCATTCATCGCGCCAATGTGAGCGATGCCTTGGCGCACTGACTCCCGATGTAGCAGACTGCCATTCGTAATCAGACGTACCTTTAGCTTGTCCAGTAAACTTAAGTCCCGCAACACCCGTTCAACAAGCGAAACAGCCTCGCTAAACTCAGCCGCGCTGGTCGGCTCACCATTCCCGGAAAAAGCAACATCCATCAAGCGCCGTGCTTCGGGCGGCGCATTCAAGGCAAGGAAATCGCCGACCGTGGCATCGTGCAAAAAAGAACGTAATTCGCTCTCCAGCAAGGACAGACTGACCGGTGGCGGGCCTCCGCGCGTCAGGTTAGGCACCTGGCAATACACGCAAGCCCAATTGCAGGCGTTATTGATGTTGAGGTTGATACCCACCGAAACACCGCCCGCGCGACGTGATACGACCGGATAGACATAACGCAAGCCGGCACTGTCCCGGTTATGATCTTTGACGTTCAGCATGGTTTTATCGTCGGACAAGAACTTCCAATCAGAATAACAGGCACGATCAGGCGCCCCGGAACGCAATGATATAATCAGAAATCAAATAATCACCAGGTTTTTCAATGCAGATCACCCGCCGCCTTGAATTTGATGCCGGTCACCGGATTCCCGACCACAAGAGTCAGTGCCGCCATCTGCACGGTCATCGTTATGTACTGGAGATCACGCTGAGCGGCAACATCATCCGGCAAGACGGCGACGCGGCTAACGGGATGGTCATGGACTTTTCCGAGGTCAAGACACTGGCCTGCCAGCATCTGGTCGATCTCTGGGATCACGCTTTTCTCGTTTATGCCGGCGACCAACCCATCGTGCAATTTTTAGAGTCCCTGCCCGACCACAAGACGGTGCTGCTTGACTGCATCCCGACCGCTGAAAACCTTGCTGAACAGGCTTTCACGATACTTGACGGCGTTTATCGCGATACCTACGGCAATCAATTGTCTCTGGAACGTGTCCGCCTCTACGAAACACCCAACTGCTGGGCCGACGCAACTCGCAAGTAGGCCGGGTCGATAACATCGTCAAAAACGTTCGTTTTCTCTCAGGTAACGCCATTTCCCGGCAGGAAGCTTACCGAGCGATACGCTCCCGATGCGAATGCGTTTGATGCCGGTTACACGCAAGCCGACCAGCTCACACATACGCTGAATCTGCTGTTTTTTGCTTTCGTGCAACACAAAGCGCAGTTGCTGCTCGTTCTGCCACGACACTTGGGCACGTTTCAGTTTTACCTCATCGAGCGCAAGCCCGTGATTGAGTAATTTCATACCCTCAGGCGAAAGCTCGCCCTCCACGCGCACCATGTATTCCTTTTCCAGCCGGGTATCGTCACCGGTAATCCGGCGCGCCACGCTACCTTCCTGAGTAAAAACCAGCATACCGGTCGACTCGGCGTCAAGCTTGCCCGCCTGCGCCAATCCGCGCAAATGGGTCGCTTTGAAACTGAGACCGCTATCGTCTTCAACCCAGCGATTTTCGGGACGAATCAATTGCACGAACCGTCCGCCTTCATCAGCCGAGTCACCGGAGTCATCAAGCGGCCTGTTGAGCAGGATGGTCACGCTTTCCGTCTGATGCTTGCCGGCCTCTTCCTTGATCTCGATTTTTGCATTCGGGTGCACCCGGGTACCGAGGGTGGTAACAACAACCCCATCGACGCGAACCCAGCCATTTTCAATCCACTCGTCCGCCTCACGTCGTGAGCACTGGCTCATTTCACTGATTTGCTTGGACAGCCGCGGCGGCTCTTTCAGCGGGCGACGCTCTGCATTGACTTCCGCCGTTTGTTGCACGGGCTCCGTCGGTCGAACAAAGGCCGTGCGAGCGGGTGGCAGCGCCCGTGCCCCGGTACTGCGGGCAATGCCGCGCTTTGGATAGACCTTAGGCGGTTCCGTTACACGCACGTCACGCGGGACTGGCGATTCTTTCTTCAACCCAGCGCGCTCGATCTGCTTTGATGCTACGGGTGCTACGTCAGGCACAGACACACGCGGCCTGTTGCGCATGTTGTCTTCTTTGTTGAATTCTTTTTCTGTGTTGACAACCGGACGTTCGGGGGTGATCGGGCCGGCGCGTTGCGCAACGGGCTGTTTTGACCCTTTACCGCCGCCACGGATCGGTTTGCGAAAGGACGACCGCGAATCACCTGTGTCGCTGGATGATATTGGTTTGGAGGGGAGTTTCAGAGTAGTGCGTGGCATGGTGGCAAGGTTCCAGGATCGACAGTGGACAGATTAAGGAAACGCCGAATAAGTACCGGCAAGGATGATCATCCCGCCTTCACTTCTTTTGCAGACTCGAAAGCCTGCACTGCGGACAATAGCCTTTGGTTCCAACAAAGGCCTGGCGCTGAATCTCGCCGCGTTTTGCAACAGGTACCCTCTGATCTTTATCAAAAGACAGCGACTGGACTATTCCAACACGACAAGGAGCCTCCATTTTGCAGCAATTCAGCGATGGGTGCCAACTGGAATTACTCAGAGTGTGAGCGTCCCCCAGTTTCTGTGTTGCCCTGAGCGCAGGCGTATTCAATTATCGACAAAGAAGATGACTTTCATCTGTAAGCCAGTCAAAATCAGAAATCCTTGATATATTCTATGCCCGTAGCAAGCAGCACAGTCTGAATACGTTGGATCTCTGGCTGTACTTGGATTAACGATGAAAGTCATGATGCAACTGGCGCCTCTCTGGATCAAGCACTACCGGCGTGAGTTATTCACTACCGACCTGATCGCAGGATTGACCGTCACGGTACTGGTGATTCCTCAAAGCCTCGCCTATGCCCTGCTCGCAGGCTTGCCACCCCAAGCCGGACTTTATGTGAGTATTTTTCCGGTGATTATCTACGCGTTGTTGGGCAGCAGCATGACCCAGGCCGTCGGCCCCGTGGCGATTACGGCGATCATGACGTTCTCAGTATTGAGTCCTTTGGCCCCCCCTGGAACGCCGCAATACATCATGCTGGCCGCCAGTCTTGCGCTTTTTTCGGGGTTCTTGATCTTGGCCTTTGGCCTGCTGCGTCTGGGATTCCTTTCACAACTCCTAAGCCGGCCGGTCGTCAGCGGATTCATTTCAGGTTCTGCGGTATTGATCGTCATCAGCCAGATCAAATTTCTGTTCGGGGTGGGAACCAGCGGTTCAAATACCTGGCAGGTCATGTATTCCCTCTATGAAAATATTTCTCGAACAAACCCGACGACCCTGCTGATTGGCGTGCTGGCCTTGGTTGTGCTTTTTTCTTCGCGAAAATGGCTGGCCAATGCGCTTGGCCGAGTCGGCATCTCTTCCCAGTTGGCCGCCATTCCGGTCAGGCTGATGCCGTTGATCGTATTGGCGATTGCCACCCTGATGGTGATAACCCTCGATCTCGACCGAAAGCACGGGGTAGCCGTGGTCGGCGCGGTGCAGGAAGGACTTGCCTCCTTTACGTTTTTTGTTCCCAGCCTAGACTCGCTCAAGCTATTGACCGTACCAGCCCTGATCCTGGCCTTCATTGGCATGGTGCAAAACATCACCATGGCGCAGGCACTGGCGAACAAACGACGGGAGCGGATCGATGCCAACAGCGAACTTGTGGGGCTGGGCGCGGCCAACATTGTTGCCGCTTTTTATGGCGGCATGCCCGTCGGAGGCGGGCTGTCCCGGTCAGCGATCAACGTCGCTGCGGGCGCGCAAAGCCCACTGGCCAGCATCGTATCGGCGATAACCATGCTGTGTTTTGTTGCGGCGGGAACGCACTGGTTTTCCAGATTACCGCTCGCCGTGCTGGCCGCAAGCATCGTAATTGCGGCTATCGGCATGATCGACCTCAAGGCATTTCGCCAAGCCTGGACTTATGATCGTGCAGATGCCCTAGCACTGCTGGGAACAGCCATTGGCGTGCTCTTGCTTGGACTCGAAGGGGGGGTTGCACTGGGTATCGGACTGTCGCTGAGCACACTGCTGTATCGCGCCAGCACGCCCCATATCGCCGTAATCGGGCGGATCGCCGGGAGTGAACACTTCCGCAATATCGAGCGTCACGATGTCGAAACCATTCCCGGCGTACTGTTCCTGAGGATCGACGAAAACCTGTTTTTTGGCAATCTGAGTGCCGTTGAAGCACGACTGGCGATTGAGCTGGAAAAAGTGCCCGACACCCATGCTGTAGTGCTGGTCATGAGTGCGGTCAATCGTGTGGACACCACGGCAATGGAGACTCTCGTTGATCTCAACCGGGAACTGGGCCGTCGCAATATCCGGCTACATTTGGCCGAGGTCAAAGGCCCGGTTCAGGATCGCTTGAGCCGTTCACCGTTATGGGAGAGCTTGTCCGGAGAGGTTCATCTCTCCGTCAACAGTGCCTTTGAAGCACTTATCCAAACCAGATCCGAAGCCCATTCAGAATTATCAGCAACAGATGCCACCGGAACGATCTGAATCAAGAACATTTCTCGAAAGTGCTTATAAAATCACTTTGCGAAAGAAAAAGCGACGTCTGGATGACGTGTGCGCCTTATTAATTCGGATGATGATAAACTCTTTCAAGGTGTTTTAAGCGAACGTAAAAAGCAAAAAGTCCATTCCGATGAATGGCCTAACTAATTGTTTTTACTGGTGCCCCCTGTCTGAATCGAACAGACGATCTCCTCATTACAAGTGAGGCGCATTGCCACTGTGCTAAGGGGGCGGTACTAAGGACGCGCATTATAGCCGAAGCGGGCGATTTCAGCATCCCAACAAACGATTTTTTGATTCAAACAAACGGCACAACCTCATACCACACGACCTGAGTCACAATAGATTATGGCAACGCTCTCCACCCCCTCTGAAATCGCCCGTGAAACGCTCAAACAGCTGATGACCCGGCGTTTGGCACCATCGCCCGACAACTACCGCACCATTTACAATGAAATCGCCGGCATTACCGAGAAGGCGCCAGAGGTATTTCCAGAGCGAGAACTGAAGTCACTTATCGCTGCGTTACCCAAAGAAACGCCCGTTCAGCAACGCCTGACCCGCCAACTCGATCTGGCGCTGAAAGCAAAAAACTGGGGGGAGTATCAAAAACCACTCGCGGAATTCATCAAAGAACACAGTACTGAGGCAGATCTCGCCTGGGGCGAGTTGTTTAGCCAATTTCTGCGCCAATGGGAAGCCAAGCAATCCAATCTCACATCCGCGCGCAAGCGTGAATCGTTCGAACACATCCTGACCAGCACGGCAAGAAACAGTGAAAAACTTTTTGCCCGCCTGCAACGGCTAACTAAATCCTGGTCGCTCAACAAGGTCGAACCCGACGACATTGAACTGGCTGATGGCGACGAGCTTATTCCGCCGCCCGCAGCGCCGGCTCGCGCAACCACCACCACGGCCACACCAGCGGTTGTTGCAGCCAACCGCGCCAGCGATCTGCTACCTGAACTGCGCGACTTGTTTGTGTACACCCTCGAAGTCGCCGTTATTACACAACTCAGCGATGACCCGGATCTGGCCGCCGAGGCCAAGGCCATTGCCACGGCTGTGCGCAACGCCAACACGTTGCAAGCCATGCAGGACGTTCTGGCTTCAATCAAACGCCTGGCCTACCGCCTGGAGTTTATCGCTGAAGACCGTAACGAGTTACGCGCCGGGCTGCTCAAACTACTGCAACTGATGATCGACAACGTGAGTGAACTGGTCGTTGATGATCGCTGGCTGAACGGCCAGATCGACATGGTGCGCGCAATCGTCACACGCCCCATGAACATCCGTGCCATCAACGATGCCGAACTTCGCCTCAAGGAAGTCATTTTCAAGCAAAGCCAACTCAAACACAGCCTGACTGAAGCCAAGGAAGCACTCAAACAGATGCTCGCCGGCTTCGTTGATCACCTGGCTGAATTTGCCGATTCAACTTCGGATTACCACGACAAAATTGAATCGTGTGTTGAAAAAATCAGCAAGGCCGAAGATATCGCCCAACTGGAAGGCGTGCTCGCCGAAGTAATTAGTGCCACCCGTGTCATCCAGATCAACGCCCAGCGCTCGCGCGACGACTTGCGCACCTCCAAACAACGGGTTGAAGAAGCCGACAAGCGCATCAATGAACTGCAAGGCGAACTGGAGAAAGCCAGCACACTGGTCCGTCACGACCAACTCACCGGCGCACTCAACCGGCGCGGACTTGAAGAAACCTTTGACAACGAAGTCGCCCGTTCGCAACGCAGAAAATCACCGTTCTGCGTGGCCCTGCTCGACATCGACAATTTCAAGAAGCTCAACGACTCACTCGGGCACGACGCCGGCGATGCAGCACTCATCCATCTGGTCACCGTCATCCGCGACACGTTACGCCCGCAGGATACGCTCGCCCGCTTTGGCGGCGAAGAATTCATCATCATCCTGCCCGAAACCCCGCTTGAAGACGCCAAAAATGCCATCGTCCG
>JBBRDR010000129.1:0-8543 GCA_038203745.1 Burkholderiales bacterium
ATCTGATGTCCCTTGGATTCGAAGAACTTGAGAAACTTCTCGCGGATTTCGGCGCTTTTCATCGGTTTTGATCCCTAATCAGGCGATATTTCAAAGACCTGCAATTTTATCACCGATTCTGGCAGCGACATCCGGGCTGGAAGCACAAAAAACCCGCCGAAGCGGGTTTTGACGGGTATGCCGGGGCAGTTTATTTTTTACCGCTCGGACGATCCTTCTTGCCGTCGTGGTTGTAATCGTGCTGACGGTCATGCTTCTGATTGTTAATCCGCTGACTTTGTTTATTTTCGGCCTTTTGCAGATTCTTGCGCTCCTGCTGGGTCACCACGCCGTCTGCCTTGGCCCTGTCTTCCTTGGCCTGAAGCCTGTCCTGCCCCTTTTGAAGGTTCGCCGCTTCTTTCTGGGTCAGCGAACCGGACTGGGTACCCTGCTGAATGCGTTGCTCCTGATTAGCCTGACGCTGATCAAACTTCGGCGTTGCATTCGATTGAGCAAAAACCGCCAGCGGCGCCGCGAGAGAGAAAGATACTATTAGAGTTTTGAGCAGTTTCATGAATGGTTCTCCGTTGATTGTTTGCGATGTTTTTTCATGGGGCATCCCATGACCAAATTAACGCATGGTTTAAACGGAGGCAAACACCGATTTTGTAACAATTCTTAAGCCAGCAATGAAGATTTACACAGGGTCCAGAACATCAATCCGGTCACTGAACAGCGAAGTCACTCCACGTTTGAACAGCGCTTCCGCCAACGGTCGCTCGTTGACCGTATAACACAGCACAGGAACATTACTGGCCTTGGCTGTGCTGATGATGACATCGTCAATTTCGCCGGCCGCACAATGCAGACTGAAGATATCCAAGGCTTCAAGCCGGCTTAGCCAGTCGCCCGGCGGACGAACCCAAAGACACCCGAGCGGAAGCTGAGGCGCGGCCCGCCGAGCGGCGAGCAGCGCCACTTCAGAAAAAGAAGACACCAGAGGAAGTGGCCTGCCTTGCCAGAGTTCAAGAATTCGCCATGCAACGACTTCGCCGGTCACGGCCTCAAACCCAGCGGCCGGCTTTATCTCAACATTGGCCATCAAGCCCAACTCAAGGCACAGTGCGGCAACGGCATCCAGTGTCGGCAATGGCTCGCCAGCAAAAGCGCGATGGTGATGAATACCCGCATCCAATTTGGCCAGCACGACATCCGGGGTATCGCACACCCGGCCGGCGCCATTCGTGGTGCGCTCCAGCGTCTCGTCGTGGATCACCCACGGCGTTCCGTCTGCCGAAAGCATGACGTCGAATTCGACGGCGCGAAACCCCAACGCCGCCGCCACTCGCAAACCGGCCAGAGTATTCTCAGGCGCTAGCGCGCCGCCACAACGGTGCGCAAAAACACTCGGCAAAGCCCAGGAAGGCATTGGGCGATTCATTGAATTACCTGCTGTGCTTTTTGCCTTTGGCTGCAGGCGCAGGAATCTTCAGTGCATTGGCACGCTGGACAGCAACATCCAGCGCCTCTTTGGCCGGTTTTTTATTAATCAAGACAGCTTCGAGCTCATCTTCGATAATAACGCGCACCGGTTCGATTTGCGCCACACGCAGAACCGGCTCCGACGTTCTGCCCTGAAGCTCCGCGTAGGCCACTTGTAGCGCGGCCAGGTCGGTTTTAAGCAGTTTGCTGCTGGCCGCCGCACGCGCCACTGGCGTCATCGGCAAATACCCGCCGGCCAGGGTGAGATTGATTTGCACCTCCGGCCCAAGAACGTAACTCACGAATTTGGCGACCGCTTTCGTTTCAGCCGGCTTCAGACCGCTACCGACCCACAGTGATGCGCCGTCAGCCAAGGTGTTCTGCGGCGCACCGCGCACGTCGTCGTGATAGGGCAGTGCGGAAACGCCGACTTCCAACGCCTTGTTTTCGCTCAGCGTGACATAAAGCGAGGAAGCACTGGTCAGCATGGCACATTCGCCGTTGACAAAACGGCGGTCGGCCTCGTCACGACGACCGAAATAGAGGAAGTAGCTCTTGCTCTTGGACCAGGTCGACAGCATGGCCAAATGCTTGACCTGGAGAAGCCCGTTAAAGGCCAGGTTACCCTTGGCGTCGCTCACTTCACCAGCATTCCATGCACTCAGGTTGTCTATATGCACCCACGCCGGCCAGGACGTGGTAAAGGCACATTGGCTGCCCGAATCCACAAGTTTTCCGGCAGCCTGCTGCACTTCGAACCAGGTCTTCGGGGGCAAATCTGGATTCAGGCCGGCTTTGCGGAAAACGGTTTTGTTGATGTAAAGCACCGGCGTTGAAAAAGCCACAGGCAGTGCCAACATCCGGTTTTTGGAGTCAACCAGGTTACTCAGCAACTCGGGGGAAAACTTGCCGGTATCGAGCGGCTCCTTGGCCTCATGCATAACCTCATACAGGGGCCTGAAATAAGTCTTGTTGGCCAAAAAACGTGCATACCCTTCGCGTGTCACAAGATTGATCTGCTTTGGCGCGTCACCTTCGAGGCGCCGCACCATTTTCAACTGCACATCTTTCTGATGGCTGTTGAAATTGTCAATCAAGGACTCCAGGCGAACCGTCCGATCTTCGTCCAGCTGATGCGACAATTCAATATGAACAGGCAGGGCAGGAGCCTGCGCCGGAGCAGCAAAGACAGGGGCGGCAAAAAAAAACGTCAGCACGGCCACGAGTGTTTTGGAAGAATGCATTTCGATTCCTTGGCGTTAACAACGAAAACCGGATTATAGGGTCTGAAGTGCTTCCAGGCCATCCTGAGCGTCTTTTTCAGTATCTGTTTGTATTAAAAGCACGCTATAGTTCATCCTGTCCGACCCCGAGCAATCCCGGAGAAGCTCACATGAACAAGTATCAGCGCCTGGTAATCGTTGTTGCCTTGATGAATGGCCTGATCATGCTATTGTTCCCGCCCTTCACCAGCCAACCTCTGGCCAAGGGGATGCTGCCCAGTTTTGACGGGTTTTATCCGATATTCACACAAATCGGCAGCAAGCCCATGTTCAAGGAATTGCTCAGCATGGAGTTGATGCTGCTGGGAATCAACACCATGATCGGCTGGCTGGCGCTGCAAAGCAAAAAACATCATGGCGACATCCCGGACTTTTCATTCATGCAGGCTATTGGCTGGTTTACGCTGGTCAATCTGGCCATCATTTTCGCTTTCCCGCCGTTTGAGCCTTACCAGTCGTTGCTGCGCTCCGACGCCGGCGGGTTTGACAGTTTTTATTTTATTCTCGGCAGCCGCTCGCAACGCGCCATCTTCTGGCCTTTGCTCTATCTGGAATGCATGTTTATCATCATCAATGCGCTTGGTCTTATTCTTCTTTTCGGCGCCATCAAACGTAGTGATGATGAAACCCGCCGCCGGTTGATTCAACTCACGGATGACTTGCCTGATGATGACATTGCCCGAATCACCAAAGAAATTCAACTCAAGATCAAAGCGCAAGCTTCCAACGTTTCAGCACCTTTGGGGCGCGGCACTGACAGGCGACGTACGCCGCGCACTGCGCGTACCACCGACAGCAGCGAGCGGCGAACCGGAGATGATCGCCGAGACCAGTAGTCGCACCGCGCTTTGTGACATAGCGGCCTGCACAGGATTTTATGGTTAAAATGCCACTTATTAAAATCATTCGTCAGGGATCATCGTGCCAGACAAGCCAGTCCGCCCGCCGCGTACAGTCCTGATTGTTGCCGTTCTGTTATTCGTTCTTGCCGGCTGCGACATCATCCAGCAACAAATGGGCATCGAAGATCCAGCGGCCAAAGCGGCGCGCACCGATGCCGAGGGCAAGGCCGTTGGTGGTGCCTGTCGCCAGTCCGGACGCGCCATCGAAGACTGCTACTCGATTTATTCGTGGCTGCCCAAGGCGCCCATCTACGAAGGCTGGCGTGACATGGATGCCTACATGCGCGACAACAAACTGGAAACCATCGAACCGCAACTTCCGCCTGTGCCTGCACCCGGCACCCGGAGAAAAGCACCGGCCGCCGAAGAAACGTCGACCTCTGCAAAATCAGCCAAGAAAGCACCTTAAAACCGTTGAGATTCATGTGGCACACAAACATTTCATCTGGTTTTACGCCCATTTACTGACTTTCCATAGAGACAAGGAGTCCTCATGAGCCAGAAAAAATACAGGTTAGTTACCCGCAGCGATTTTGACGGCTTGGTCTGCGCCGTGTTGCTCAATGAACTCGACATGATCGACGACATCAAGTTCGTTCACCCCAAAGACATGCAGGATGGCAAGATCGACATCACGAGTCGTGACATCACCACCAACCTGCCCTACGTGGCGACGGCGGCGCTGATCTTTGACCATCACCTTTCGGAAACCATTCGCAATCCGGGAGAGCACAGCAACTACATCATCGACCCCAACGCCCCATCGGCAGCCCGTGTGGTTTATGACTATTACGGCGGCAAGGAAACCTTCCCGAATATCGCTGACGACATGATGGCTGCCGTTGACAAAGCCGATGCGGCACAATTCTCCCGCGACGAGATTCTCGACCCCAAGGGCTGGGTGTTGCTCAACTACCTGATGGATTCACGCACCGGTCTGGGTCGTTTCCGGGAATTCCGTGTCAGCAACTACACACTGATGATGGATTTGATCAAGTACTGTCGCGATCACGGCATCGACGACATCCTCAAACTGCCGGACGTCATGGAGCGTGTAGAACTTTATTTTGAACATGCCATCAAGGCCAAGGATCAGATTGAACGCTGCACCACCGTCTATAAGAATCTGGCCGTCCTTGACCTGCGCAACGAAGAAACCATCTTCGCCACCAACCGCTTCATGATTTACGCCCTCTTTCCGCAAACCAACATTTCGATCCATGTCCTGTGGGGTGTGCAAAAACAAAACACCGTTTTCGCCACCGGAAAGTCCATACTCGATCGCGGCAGCAAGACCAATGTTGGCGAGTTAATGCTTAAATACGGTGGCGGTGGCCACCATGCTGCCGGCACCTGCCAAATCGACAACGATCAGGCCGATGCAAAACTAAAAGAGATCATCGCGCAGATAAACGCCGATGGTTAATCCAAAACCCACTTACGAATAAAATGCCGGAATCTGCCACCCGCGCCCTATCCGTTTTGATTTGAATGCAAGCAATGCCTGACCAGACTGGTAACACAAGCGACACCCAGCAACCCCACGAAGACTCTTTTTTCGTTCTACGGGACTGCCGGGAACTTTTTCAGCAACGGCTTGTGGAAATTGTCCGGCAATCGGGTGTTTCGTCCAACGCAGTTATTGAAGCGTTTTCCCGAGAAGTCGGCGAGGCTCATGACGCGCTGGCATCAGCCGCCCAGCAGGACGGATTCGGGATGACTGCCGGGCTCACCGCCTCCCGCATCAGCCTTGTCGGCAATGACGATCTTGAACTGGATATCCGTATCGGGGACATCGCCAACAAGCTGAAAGGTGATGAACGCATTCAACACTGGCGTGTGCAATTGCGCTACATGACCTTGCTGAACCGGCCAAAAATGAATTCGGAAAGCAATCCGGTCGGCCTGGATCCGATCTGCAGCGGCCTTTGGGCCATCTGCCGGGAAAGCGGCCTCACCCCGGATCAGAACCTTGACCTTCTCGACCGCCTTGAAGCGCAGCTGCTGCTGCACCTTCCTGATCTCTATAGCGAGTTGAACAACCTGCTGGAAAGCCGTCACGTTGAACCGGCACAGATTAAAGTCGTCCAGCGCGGAAGCGGGTCGGGAGGGTCGAGCGGGCCAGGGGGAGGTTCGGGCGGCGGCGCTGGAGGTTCAGGTGGTTTTGGCGGCGGTAACGCTCTCTCATCCTTGCAACAAGCCTTGCAGCAGCAATTTGGCGCTGACGATGCTTCACCCGGGTTCTCAACCGGCAACGCGGCAAGCTACGCTGCTGGTGGCTCGAGCAACGTCACCCTCAACGCCTCAACACTGGTGATGCTCAATCATCTGATGGAGCGCCTGAACGCGCTGGAACTGCAACAGCCCGCCGGCCTAGGGAATGCGCTTGCAAACGGGGAACACCTACCAACCGGCAGACAACCCTCGCTGCGCGCGCTCAAATCGAAGGATCTGGATTTGCCGCTGGGCAAACCCGCTGCGATTGCACTTGACACGCTATCGCATATCTTCGAGGCCATCTTTACCGCACCCGATCTGCCTGATGTGGTCAAGGCCGCCATCGGTCGCCTGCAAATTCCGCTGCTCAAACTGGCCATTCTTGACGCATCGTTCTTCGCCGATTCGCAGCATCCTGGCCGGCAACTGGTCAACCGCATGGCCCGTGCCGCCATCGGCCTGGCACAGGATACCGGCCGCGAAAACCCCATCTGTGCCCACCTCGGAAAACTGGCTGACGATCTCCGCAGTACGCTGGAATCAAACGCCGGCGATCTCTCGTCCTATCTTGACGAACTCGACACCCTGATCTCCGAACGTGACGAATCACTGCAAACGAATGCCAAGCCTTATGTAAAACTGGTACGTGAGCATGAAACCGGGGAAGTGTCACGCTCCAGCGCACAGGCCTGGTTGACTGAAACGCTCGAAAAAACCATCCAGCCTGAACTTGTAGCCTTTCTTACGGATTACTGGCTTCGTGTTATGCAAGTCGCGTTTGCCGAAGGAGGCACATCCGGAGCCCGCTGGAAAGACTGCAGCACGACCATCGACGAACTGATCTGGAGTGTACGCCCCAAGCCAAGCCCTGAGGAACGCAAGCGGCTGGCTTCACAGATCCCTGCCCTTCTCAAGCGCATCAATGCCGGTCTGGACCTGCTGAACATTTCGACAGAGGAGAGAACACCTTTCCTCAACTCCTGCTTTGACCTACAAACGGCCGCTCTTCGCAACCGTTCTGACCCAGCCGAGACGCCAGCACTGGCGCCTGCCGAACCGCTCATCGCACCAATGGCCTTTAGTACGCCGCGCACGGCCGTTGCAATGGCCGAACCCACGCTACATCTCCTCGAACACGAGGGTAAGCTGGTGCAATACCTCGGACTGCCATCAGTGACCCATTCACCCTGGCGCAGCGGCGCCAGCGCCTGGAAAGAAGGCGACTGGATCACGTTCCACCTGCCCGATGGCGAACGCCTGTGTGGCCGACACTGCGGCCTGCTCACACCGTCCGCAACGATCCTGCTGTTTAACCCAGACTGGGGATACGCCGTCGCTCTGGCACCCTCCTTCCTAGAACAACAGCTGCGCAGTGGTCGTGCCCGTATCGTCTCGGAGTCTTCACTCTTCGACGATGCTGCAGAGCGCGCACTTGGCGAAATGACGCCACACTGAACTCTCACCTCACCAGCGAACACAGAGGGATTCGCAAAGCGTGTATAATCTCTGCTCTATGCTATTGATTCCACATTTATTTATAGGCGCTGCCGATGCGTTTTGACGAACTCGGCCTCGCGCCCGAGCTGCTAAGAGCCATTTCCGATCAGGGTTACACGGACCCGACGCCGATTCAGGCGCAAGCTATTCCGATTGTTCTCGCTGGTAACGATTTGATGGGCGGCGCCCAGACCGGCACCGGTAAAACCGCTGCGTTTACCCTGCCCCTACTCCAACGTATTCTGCCTTTTGCCAGCCCGAGCCCATCGCCGGCTCGCCACCCGGTGCGTGTGCTGATGTTGGCTCCGACGCGTGAACTGGCAATTCAGGTTTACGAGTCTGTCAAAACTTACAGCAAACACGTTCCAATCCGTAGCCTGTGTGTCTATGGCGGCGTTGATATCAAGCCGCAGATCAACGACATCCGTCTCGGCGTCGAAGTACTGGTGGCCACCCCCGGCCGCCTGCTGGATCTGGTCGAACAGAAATGTCTGAACTTCAGCAGCGTCCAGGCACTGGTACTTGACGAGGCCGACCGCATGCTGGACATGGGTTTTGTGCCTGATGTCACGCGCATCATCAACCTCCTGCCGCAACAGCGGCAAAGCCTCCTGTTTTCGGCCACCTTCTCGGAAGAGATCAAGAAGCTGGCTGACAAGATGCTCAAGTCACCCGTGCTGATCGAAGTCGCCAAGCGTAACACCGTGTCCGAAACGATCACCCATCGCGTCCATCCCGTAGCGGCCGACGCCAAGCGTGCGCTACTGGTCAAGCTGCTCAGATCGTCGGAATTCAATCAGGTCCTGGTGTTCACCCGCACCAAGATCGAAACCAACAAGCTGGCGCGCGAGCTTCAGCGTGCCGGGATTGCCGCCGACTCGATTCACGGCGACAAAAGCCAGCTGGATCGGATGAAGGCGCTTGAAGCCTTCAAGGATGGCACGATACTGGTGCTGGTCGCCACCGACGTGGCGGCGCGCGGACTGGATATTGACGAATTGCCGCACGTCATCAACTTTGAACTACCGCACACGCCGGAAGACTACATCCACCGGATCGGCCGCACCGGGCGTGCCGGCAAGCAGGGCACCGCCATTTCGCTGGTCTCGGCGCACGAGGTTCAATACTTGGTCGACATCGAAAAACTGATCAAGATTCAGGTCGAACAGGTCATCGTGCCAGG
>JBBRDR010000130.1:0-8424 GCA_038203745.1 Burkholderiales bacterium
CCATGCAGGGGCAACTGCGCCATCGCTTACGTGAATTGCCTTCACCTACGCTGCAGGGATTGCTTGAAGGCCTGACGTCGGTGCTGGACTCGCTGGGCAAACCAAACCCGAATTGACATCGCCATGACCCGGCGCGCCGGCGCCGCGCCAACGCGCTACCGGGCTTGAGCAAGCATCAGGGCTAACGCTCAGTCCAGCTGGCCTTCAACAGTCGATCATAAAGAACGACATTCACTGTTGCGGCCAAATTCATACAGCCCTGTGTGGGAACATAAATAATGTCCTTGCACCATGACGTCACGTCATCTTTCAGGCTCCCATCCTCCGGGCCAAAGATGTAAAACGCACGTTCCGGGTGGCGATACGTGGTGAGCGGCTTGGCATCCGGATGAACCTCAATAGCGACCGGAACACAACCAAAGGGAATAACGTGCTCCAGATTGTCCACACCGATTAAAGGCAGTTGTTGATAAACCTTTTTGGTGTCCGTGCGAAATTCGTTGGCGCGCTCATAGCGCTTACCTGTGTAGAAAACCGTGTTGACGCCATAGCAACCGGCCGCACGCATAATCGAGCCAACATTCTCCGGCCCCTTAGGATTGTAGAGACCGAGGCATGAATAGCCCGTGCAATCCTTGACGGCCTGATTTCTTGTAATCGTTTCCATTGTCATCTCATCAGTTCGGAGCAGCCCGGAGGTCAAGGTCTGGCGCAACCCATTGTTTCGTTGAGCGCGCCCTAAACCTTCGCCTTCAGGGATTTTTTGGGGTAAATATCAAAGCGGCTGGACTTGCCTTCCAGCACATAACCCGGGGGGGCTCCAGCAATGCACGGCGCTTTGCGCGGCCGTTTGACAACCACCCGGTTCGTTGCCAACGCCAGCGCTGCCGACAGCAAGTCGGGCGCATCGTCGTCATCACCGGCCAGCGGGCGAAACAGGCGCATCTCCTTCTTGACCAGTGCGCTTTTTTCGCGCTGCGGAAACATCGGATCGAGGTAGATCACCTGTGGCAGCTCACCCTCCCAATGGCGCATCATCTCGATGGCATTGCCACACATCAAACGCATTTGCAACGCAATGGGTGCCACATCCACATCTGCCAGTGCACGCTGCAAGCCGTCTTCAAGCAAGGCGGCAATCAAAGGCTGGCGCTCGATCAGGGTCAGCGCACAACCCAGCTGCGCCAAGACAAAAGCATCGCGTCCCAAACCGGCCGTCGCGTCCAGCACTGTCGGCCGGACGCCGGGTTGAATACCCACCGCTTTGGCGATCATCTGGCCGCCACCGCCACCAAAAAGACGCCGGTGCGCAACGGCGCCCGTGACAAAATCCGCGCGGATCGGGCCGGCCGCATCCGGACATCGCTCAACGAACTGCAGTCCTTCAGCGCCGAGCTGCAACGCAAACCCGGCCTCGCCCCCAAACGACAAGTGCAAGCGCTCTGCCCAGACGGCCGCGGCCTCGGCGAAAGCCGGATCAAGCACTTCCATGCGAACGCCGGCACTCACTCAGGACTGCCCGAACACCTCATTCAACTGCTGTGTCACTCGAATAAAAGTGGTGCGCTTGGAGAGTTCCTTGAGCTGACGCGCGCCCACATATGTACAGGCCGAACGCACGCCGCCGAGAATCTCCTGCACGGTATTTTCCACTGGCCCGCGATAGTCGAGCAGCACGGCCTTGCCTTCTGAAGCACGATAGGACGCCACGCCACCCGAATACTTTTCCATCGCCTCGCGCGAACTCATGCCATGGAAGCGCATTTTGCGCTCACCATCGATCTCGACAGTCTCCGACTCGCATTCGTCGTGCCCGGCCAGCATGCCGCCGAGCATCACGAAATCCGCTCCCGCGCCAAAGGCCTTGGCCAGATCGCCCGGCGAGGTGCAACCGCCATCCGCGCAGATCAACCCGTGCAAGCCATGCGCCGCGTCGGCACATTCGATAATCGCCGAAAGTTGCGGGTAACCCACGCCGGACATCTTGCGCGTGGTGCACACCGACCCCGGACCGATGCCGACCTTGACGATATCCACGCCATCCAGAATCAGTTCTTCGGTCATTTCGCCGGTCACCACATTGCCGGCCATGATGGTGATCTCGGGGTAGGCCGAGCGCAACTTGTGAATAAAGCTGATGAAGGCCTTGGTGTAGCCGTTGGCAACGTCAACGCAAACGTTTTGAATCGTTCCGCCGGACTGCTTCATGACGCGGGTAAACTTGTCGAAATCCGGTTTGGTGATTCCCACCGAATAAAATGCAGGCGGCGACTCCGGCTGTGCAGCAAAGAATTCAAGCAGTGCCTCTTCGCCGTAATGCTTGTGCAGGGCAACTGAAATCTTAAAACCGGCCAGCGCCTTGGCCATGGCGAACGTCCCCGTCGCATCCATGTTGGCCGCGATGATCGGAATCCCGTGATACTTGCGTTTTGAGTGCAGGAAGACAAACTCGCGGGAGATATCAACCTCCGATCGCGAGGTCAGCGTTGAACGCTTGGGGCGAATCAGTACGTCTTTGAAATCGAGCTTCAGATCCTGTTCAATGCGCATTTCACTATCCCTTTATATTTTCTACCGGGAGTATCTTACAACGCGACAGGTCATCTGCTCTAGCGGGAAACCGGTGGTGACGACTTTCCAGGTGGCGGTGGCGGTGGCATTCCCGGCGGTGGCGGCGGAATACCCGCGTCCTCGCTGCGCACAGGCTTCGGATTAACCATGCTGGCCGGCACCGGAACACGCTGACCCTTGGCATACATGCATTGCATGTACGTGTTGTCGTACTGTTTCTGGCCGACGTAACCCGTGAGCGGGGAATCGGTCCGACCGCCGATCCGCTCAAAAGCGGCCTGACGACACTCCCGGTCATCGCGGTTAAACCCATCCAGCGAATGGCCGGTTCCCGGTAGCGCAAGCATGCTGGGGCCGGGCGGCACGCTGGCACAGGCGGCAACAAGCAGAGCTCCGGCCAGAACGCCCAGACGCCGGGTTGTCTTATTCAAGGCGGCCATTTTCAACGCGCCGGAAGCGGGTCAACCCGCTGCCAACCCCGTGGGCATTCGCTGACATAAGGATAATAACCATTGGACTCCCTGCAAAAGTACCAGTAATTTTTGGTGTCCTTGGCAGGCTCCGCAGGCGCATAGTCTTTCTCGATGTAAACCATAGGTTCCGGCGGCGGAACCACGATCACTTGTGTCGGCGGGTAATACGGGCCCGGATACCAGTACGGCCCTGGAAAGAAAGGACGACCATAGTACGGCCCGCCCCAATACGGGCCGGGGCCGACATACACGCCCACGCCGCCGTAAAACCGCCCGCCCGCCCAGCTACTGCCTATCCCGACAAACAGCAGAACGGCCACGACAACAATCAACTTTTGCATCTTCATCGAAGCATCCTCAGCGTAATTTCAACTGCTCTTTTAAAGATAGTCGATAACGCGCGGCTTGACTGCAACAAATTGTTACCGGAAAAGGCGTCCGGCAAAACAAGCACTGAAGGCTTACCCCGTAATGTTGCGTTTGATGACCATCGGACCGTAGCCCTGACACGTCGGCATCATCTCCATAAAATTGATATTCACATGCGGCGGCAGGGTCGCCACCCAGAAAGCCGCATCGGCCAGATCGTTGGCCGTCAGCGGCACGGTACCCTCATACACCTTGGCCGCCGCCTGATCGTTACCGCGAAAGCGCACATTGGAGAACTCGGTACCGCCACACAGCCCCGGTGCAATAGTGGTTGTGCGCACGCCGGTGCCAACCATGTCGGCACGCAGATTCTTTGTGAACTGCTCGACAAAAGCCTTGGTTGCGCCATACACGTTGCCGCCGGGATAGGGTGTGGCGCCCGCAGTCGAGCCAATGTTGATGATGGTGCCGCTGTTGCGTTCCACCATCCCGGGCAAGACCATATGCGTTACTGTCACCAAACCCATGGTATTGGTGGCGATCATCGTTTCCCACTCGTCCAGTGAAGCCAGATGAGCCGGCTCGGTCCCCAGCGCCAGACCGGCGTTGTTGATCAGCACATCGATCGCCGTCCACTCCACTGGCAATCCGGCCAGTGCCTGCGTCACTGACGCCCGGTCGGTAACGTCCATCGTCACCGGCAACAGTGCTGCACCCAACTCGGCATGCAGACTGGACAACCGCTCGGCGCGGCGTGCGGCGGCAATCACCCGATGTCCCTGGCTCACAAATTTGCGCGCCATGGCTTCACCAAAACCTGCACTGGCACCGGTAATCAATACGATCATGAGATTCTCCTTGAAAATAATGGAATGTTAACGCGCCGTTGAACCGGCCGGTGCAGCACGTAAATATTGTTGTGGCCAGCGGGGCGTTTGGCCCAGCGCTTGTGCCGCATTGAGCGGCCAGTAGGGATTGCGTAGCACTTCGCGGCCGAGCAGAACCATATCAGCTTGTCCGGTGCGGATAATGTGATCGGCCTGCGCCGGCGAGGTGATCAGGCCGACAGCGGCGACAGGAAGCCCCGTCTCACGCCGGATGCGCTCGGCAAAACCCGTTTGAAAGCCGGGGCCGGCCGGGATGACGGCCGTGGGTACCATGCCGCCGGTCGACACATCAACGAGATCGATGCCCAGACCCTTGAGCGTAAGGCACAGCGCGACCGTTTCGTCGACCGTCCAGCCACCCTCTACCCAGTCGGTCGCCGACAGGCGGATAAGCAAAGGCAAATTCTCCGGCCATTCAGCGCGCACAGCCGTCACCACCTCACGCACCAGCCGCGTCCGGTTCTCGAAACTGCCACCATAGGCATCCGTCCGGCAGTTGGAGAGCGGCGACAAAAACTGGTGAAGCAAGTAACCGTGCGCGGCATGAATTTCCACCGTCCGGAAGCCGGCTTCGCGTGCCCGGCAGGTAGCGGCAGCAAACTGGCTGATCACATCGCGGATACCTGCGGCGTCGAGTTCGTGCGGCACGGCATAGCCCTCGCCAAACGCAATAGGCGATGGCGCAACGGGCAACCAGCCGCCCGCCTCGTGACCCAGCGTCATGGGAGCCTGCCAGCCCAAACCGACACTGGCCTTGCGTCCTGCGTGCGCCAGTTGCAAGGCCGCCACACAGCCCTGCGTTTGCGCAAAGCGGGCAATGCGCGCCAGCGGCTCGATCTGCGCATCGTTCCACAGCCCGAGATCGCCCTGACTGATGCGGCCCTCGGCCGTTATGGCGGTAGCCTCAACGATCATCAAGGCCGCGCCGCCCACCGCCCGGCTACCGTAATGCACGAAATGCCAGTCCGCCGCCACACCGTCCTGCGCCGAGTACTGGCACATGGGCGGGATTCCAATGCGGTTGGCGAAAACAATATCCCGCAACTTGAGCGAATCGAAAAGTTGAGTCATGGTCAGTCCTGACAAAGCATTTTGAAGCTGAAGCATGCAGAAGACGCGTCTGCATGTGAGCCCTCTATAATAATCCTCTAATGTCTTTGCTACCACTTTGGCACGTCACGAATCGTTACACACCGGTACACATGCGCAAGCACTGGCAGCACGGTTTGAACGATGATGCTTCCAGCCCACTACCGACTTCGGTGTTTTAAGCTTAAATGCCTTAACCGAATTTTCCCCACAGACAGTTCTGTGCCGATACACCCGTGCTTGCCGCATAAGGCAAATTATGATCAGCACTCTCGTCGAACTTCTTTCCAATTTTTACGCACGAAACGATTTCACCAACGTTGAGGCTATCGCCCGCAGCCTGCTGGCGGCCATTCCGAACGATCAGGTCTCACTTCAGTTTCTCGGCCTTGCGTACTACCGCAGCGGGCGCATCAAGGACGCGATCAACATTTTCGACAAAGTCGTGCACCGGCGCAAACCTCAGCCGGAGCTTGAAGCAAAACATAACGACACCGGCTTGTCTCACGGTGACCTTGCTGCAGCGGTCTGCTATCAGGAGGCGACCCGACTCAACCCGAATCTGTCGCAGGCATGGCTTGACCTAGGTTCAACACTGCTGGCGCTAGATAAACACGAACAAGCCATTCCCGCCTTTCGCAGCGCATTAATTGCCCAGCCGGAATCCACACAGGCCATGCTGGCATTAGGCCAGACCGCCTTGCACGTGGCCGACTTGGCTACCGCAGAAGATGCTTTCACGCGCTTGCGCGAGCTGCAACCGAACAATATCGAGGCCTACCGCGGTCTCGGTCGGATTTATCGTAAACGCCGTGACTTTGCGACCGCGCGCGCCTGTTTTGTCCGGGTACGCATGTTGCAAGGCAATCGCATCGGTATTGAAAATCTGACTCGCCGGGACTGCTCTGGGCACGCCCGGTAGCCCGCACAAAAATTTACAATTGAAAAGAGAACAACATGACTCAGTCTGCCCCCGTACCCCCGCGCAAACGAATTGCACTCGTAGCGCACGACCACAAGAAAAAAGATCTCATGGAGTGGGCGTATTACAACCGTGAGCTCCTTGTACAACACGAATTGTGCGCCACCGGAACGACAGGCGCCCTGCTCGAACAGACACTTAAAACAGACGTTCTGAAATTACAGAGCGGCCCGCTTGGCGGCGACCAGCAGATCGGCGCCAAAATTGCGGAAGGGGTGATCGACCTGATCATCTTCTTCTGGGACCCGCTTGAGCCACAACCGCACGACCCTGACGTCAAGGCGCTGCTGCGCATTGCCGTTGTCTGGAACGTGCCCGTCGCGTGCAACCGGGCATCGGCTGACTTCATGATCTCCTCGCCCCTGATGACGTCAGCTTATGTTCGCGCGCTTCCTGACTTTAATGCTCACCTGAACCGGTTTGCGCCGGTGCCGGCCGTGCCAATCGTGCCAGTCGTGCCGGCCGTGCCAGTCGTTTAATTTCTGGCCGGCGCAGGGCTGAGAGTACGAACGCTCACGGTGCCGCCTTATCCCAGGGATAAGCAAGCCATTTTTCGAGCAGCGGCGCAAACGCACCGCTGGCCAGGGTTTGGTGCAGCCATTGATCGACAAAAGCTTTCCAGATCAAATCACGCGGCATCAGGTACGCTTTTTCAGAAAAATCGAACGGCGCATCCGCATGCAAGGCGCACAACTGCGGCTTGAGCTTTTGCTGCAGCCGCGTTTCGATGGCATCGGTAATCATCAAATCGGCCTGACCGGCAACGATCTGGTCAAAGATGTGAACATTGTCGGGGAAGACCGTAATTGAGGCCTGCTTGATATTGGCGCGCGCAAAACGTTCGTTGGTGCCACCGGGATTGACGATCAAACGCACGCCCGGCTGGTCGATCTGGGCCAGAGTCTGGAATCGATCCTTATTCTCGCAACGCGTGATCGGCGTCTTGCCATCCGTGAGGGTGGGAATCGAGAAAAGCGCCTTTTTTTGCCGTTCCAGACTGATCGACACACCACTCATGGCAATATCAAAGCGATCTTCGCCCAGATCTTTCATCAGCGTGGGCCACGACGTCGGCACCAGTTCCACCTGAACACCAAGAGCTTTCGCCAACTGTCCGGCGAGATCGATATCCAGCCCGATGAACGTACTTGATGGATTGGGACGGAAGCTGAAAGGTTTGTAATCACCGGTTGTTCCCACACGTAATACGCCACGGGCGATGATTTCATCGAGCCGGCTACTTTGCGCTGAAGCAGGAAAATGCAGGCAGAGACCGACGAACAGAACAAGCAAGTAACGAATTATCAGCATGGTATTTTCCTGAATAGGGTCGTAAGGGGAAGAACGATGATACTTCAACCGGATGGCTTCCGGCGCTCCGACTTCCGGGAGCCCGCTTCGCCCTCAAATGCCATGCTGAAACCGCCTTGTAGCCACAGCACAGCCACCGCCTGCTCACAAAACTAAAAAATAAAAATTTTTGCGGGCCGGGTTTTGATGGGCTTTTTGCGCGCCAAAGCGGATGGAACCGGGCACGTCATGTCAGCGGTCAAACTTCAATGTCATCAAGGAATCGATGCATCACGTAAGCATCAACGTAGCCCAGGCTTTTGTGTCGAAAGACTTTGGGGAGCGTTCCGACAATAGAGAAGCCAAGCTTCTGCCACAACGCGACGGCGGCTTTATTCGTACTCACAACAAAGTTGAACTGTAGGGCGAGATAACCTGCCCGTTTCGCCTCGCGCAAGCAATGCAGACCCATTTTCTGCCCCGTGCCTTTACCGCTATCTTGGGGGGATACCATGAATGACGCATTGGCAACGTGTGAGCCGAGATCACGCTGATTAGGGATTAACTTGTACATGCCGACAACGTGCCCATCGTCTTCAGCAACAAACGAAGTGACCCCAGGCGCAAACCAATAGGCAAAAGCATCTTGATAGCGAGTATCTGGAGCAAAGACATAGGTCGTTCCTGGCGCCACAACGTTCTGAAAGATTGGCCACATCGCGGCAAAATCGGATTCAAGGGCTGTGCGGATAGTCATGCCTAG
>JBBRDR010000131.1:0-8379 GCA_038203745.1 Burkholderiales bacterium
AATGATATTCATTAGGCCAACTAATTGATTATTTGTTTCTATTGACGGGATTTCGATGTCGGCCAATGCTCTGGAAAGCGGTTTCAAGATCGGGTTTTCGAATCGCGAGGTAAGCGCCTGGGGCGGGATAGCGCTACTGAAGCGAATGCTCGATCAGATGGGTTTTCGACAAGCGGCCACGGGTTGGGATTTGCCAGCGCCGGGCTCCAATCGAGGTTATCCGCCCGTGCAACTGATTGAACAATGGATCGTTGCCATCTGGTGCGGAGCCTGTCGCTTTGCCCATGCCGAGACGGTGCGCTTTGACGGCACCCTGACCCGCCTGTTTGGTTGGCCGAAGGCGGCGGGTTACCAAGCTATCATGCGACTGTTCAAACGGTTCGACATGGCGCGCAATGAGGCGGTACAAGAATCCATCTATCGCTGGTTTTTTACCCAGGTCAGCACGCTCAAGCGGATCACCCTCGACATGGACTCCACGGTACTCACCCGCCATGGGGAACAAGAAGGTGCAACACGGGGCTACAACCCCGGGCGGCGTGGGCGTGCCTCACACCATCCCTTGCTGGCGTTTGTCGCGGAAGCCCGGATGGTCGCCAACTTCTGGTTGCGACCGGGCAATGCTTACACGACCAACAACGTGTTGGCCTTCATCGAATCAACCTTGCGCCATCTGGGCGACAAGACGGTCGGGCTCTTTCGCGCCGATAGCGGCTTCTTCGACGAAGCAATTCTGAGCCTTCTGGAAGAACGCAAGATCGATTACATCATCAGTGCCAAGCTCACACAGCGATTACAGGCCGCCATGGTGCGTGATGCGCGCTGGTGGGCACTCGAAACGGGGCTGGAATTGGCCGAGATTACGTATCAGGCACAGGGTTGGTCTGCGCCTCGCCGGATCGTGGTGGTTCGTCAGTCGATCAAGCGCAAGGCGGCACCCGGCAAGACGCTGTCGCTGTTTGCCAACGACCCGGATCTGTCGGGCTGGCGCTACGGAGCGATGGTGACCTCACTGAACTTGCCTGACGTAGAGGTCTGGCGCAGCTACCGGGGGCGTGCCGATTGCGAGAACCGCATCAAGGAACTCAAGGCCGATTTCGGCCTGGACAGCTTTGCCCTCAACAACTTCTGGGCCACTGAAGCCGCTTTGGGCTTTGCCATGCTGGCCTACAATCTGATCAGCCTGTTTCGGCAAGCCGTCTTGCGAACCAAAGTGCAACCAACCCTGAGCACCTTGCATGGCCAGGTCTTGGCCATCGGGGCAAGCTGGCATCGCGATGCCGACAACAACACGTTGATCCTCTCTCTTCCACGAAAACGACGAGCTTGGTTCAAGGGCCTTTGGGCTCGTTCAGACGATCCGCCCATCATTCCCGTGACGGCATGAAAAGGCTAATGAATAATCTGGGATAAATATTTATGAACACTTGAATCACGGCAATGCAGCGACTCCAATCGCTATCAACGTGCACGGCAAGCGTACTAACGCCGAACAAGCAATACGAGCACGAGACTAACGGCCGGTCAGGGTGTAAATGGGTGCCTTTTTGGTACGGTTGTATAGATCGTAAATTTCCCGTTCGGGAATGTTTTACAAGAATATGACCAAAGTTCACAAAACATTCCCGATCGGGAAATATAGCTTGCGCCGAGGCAAATTCTGGTCGATAATTTCCCGAACGGGAAACTGGAAGAGCTATGACATCCATTCGATCACCTCAACAACTCGGCGATGCACTTCGCGTCGCCCGCAAGCAGATCGGGTTGACGCAGCCTCAATTGGCTCTGGCCGCAGGGGTTGGTGTGCGTTTTATCGTCGACCTTGAAGCCGGTAAGCCTACCTTGCGACTCGAAAACGTGTTGCGGGTTATTGATGCTCTGGGTGGAGAGATACAGTTGAGCGGATTGCCATCCGTTGCCGCTAACAATCAACGTGAGGGCAGTGACCATGGCGCATGAGTTGGACGTCTGGTTATTCGAAGGCCGTGTCGGCACCTTGGCGCTGCTCGATGGCCGACTGAGTTTTTGCTATGCACCTGGCTGGCTGGCGCTGCCGAATGCCGTTGCGTTGTCTGCCTCGCTGCCTCTGCAAGCGGAGCCATTCGATGATCGCAAGACTCGCCCGTTCTTTGCCGGTCTGCTGCCAGAGGGGCAGATGCGCCGCCTGATCGCGCAGCAATTCCAGGTTTCTGGCCAGAATGACTTTGCGCTACTGGACCACATCGGTGGCGAATGTGCCGGGGCCGTGACGTTCCTGGAGCCCGGACAGGCTTTGCCTGCGACCACACACGGCGATGATGTTCAATGTCTGAGTGACGATGAGGTCGTTGCTATCCTGAATGAATTGCCGCGTCGCCCCATGCTGGCGGGCAAAGACGGCCTACGGCTTTCTTTGGCTGGCGCCCAAGACAAACTGCCGGTGGTTTTTGATGGCAATCGCCTTGGTTTGCCCCGCAATGGCACGCCCAGTTCCCACATCTTGAAGCCCCCTATCCACGCCCTTGAGGACAGCGTGATCAACGAAGGATTCTGCATGGCACTGGCTGAAGTCATGCAGCTCAAGCCTGCGAAGTCAAAAATTCACACCGTATTGAATCGCCCATTCTTGCTGATTGAGCGCTACGACCGGGGCACGGATGAGCTAGGGCACCGGTTGCGCCTTCATCAAGAGGACTTCTGCCAGGCACTGGGTGTGGAACCTGAAATGAAATACCAAAACGAAGGAGGGCCGGATTTAGCCCAATGCTTCGATCTGATCCGCCGTGTCACGCGCCCAAATGCACCCCAGGTGCTGCGCCTGCTCGACTACGTGATCTTCAACGCACTGATCGGCAATCACGATGCGCACGCCAAAAACTTCTCGCTACTGTACGTACGCGAGATACCCATTTTGGCCCCGTTCTACGACACGCTCTCGACTGCGGTCTACCCGACATTGACGCCCAAGATGGCGATGAAAATTGGCAGCAAGTACAAGTTCAGCGAAGTCCAGGCCCGACACTGGAATCAGCTTGCAGAAGGCGCTGGGCTTGCCAAAGCGCAGGCCAAAAAACGCATTCTGGCATTGGCGAAGTCGCTGCCGCTGGCTGCCCGCAAACTTCAGTCCGATCCTGGACGTGGCTTTGCTGACAATCCAGTGGTTGAGCGAATCGTCGCCTTGATTGAACAACGCTGCGCATTGACGGTTCGGCGGCTAACCGATCCTGTCGCCGACGGTGAAAACGCTACGGAGCAATCTTCTTGAGCTTCTGGGTGGCCGCCGATTATTGTGCCACCCAGTCCTTCCGCATTTTTCCGCAAAAATTTATGCTAACCCCTGTCGGGGGCGATAGCTGGAATATAATCCGATGGCAGCACATAGGGCTCATGAACAGCCATTGAGGACAATTTCGGGTGTTTCTTCTGCGGTTTGGGGCGGGCTGTCGCTCCACCGCCAGTTAATGACACCAAACCCGCATAGCTATTGGCTTTGCGGGTTTTTTGTTTTCTGACCTTTTCCCATCCTGCCGCTGTTCCCGTCACGACGCATGCCGCTTCTGAAATCCGTAGGGCTACCCCTGAAGAAGTAGGCAAGGCCGCAAGTCCAATATAGGCACATTGAATCCGGTCAGTTGGCCCCACGCATAAAAGCTAAAGTTTCAAAATGGAATAGGCGTGATCAGATTATATGTATCGAATGATTTGCCCTGACTAGAATTTAATCTGATTTTCCATTGCAATATCAATAGCCTAGTCATTAGCACGGACTCTCGCTTGACCTCGACTTCCTTGGTTAATACACACTGATTAGAAGAAGGCATTGGTATTTCGAGTCCGGAATCCCATAAAAATACTACCTATGTGCGTTGTCGAACAGATATCGGGAGACGATCACAATAAACTCTGTGCGGCCGTTCTAGACTCACTATGCGCGCTGTTTGTGTTGATTTTCAAATACAAAATTCAGGTACCCGAGGGCTGGGGCGGTTTACGGATCACTGACAACGGCCGTGGTTGCACTGCTCAGTATGGAAATCGTAGCGACCTTACTCTTACATGGAGCGCAGGATATTTCCGAGTGCGAGTGTATTGACGAGAAGTATTCCAGATAACCTGAAGGTAGGAGAAAGCCGTGAATGAACCCGCTGATATGAACCTTAATAGCCCAGAGTTGGGCGAATCAAATCGTGCGTTACTGCAAATGCCAGTGAATGTGCGCAGCGTTTCACTCGTGGTACTGGCTACATTGGCAGGCGTATTTATGTTGCGCTGGGCTGGTGCTGTTTTCATCCCCTTGTTTGTTGGCGTGCTTCTTAGTTATGCGCTCTCGCCGGTAGTGAACTGGCTGCAATTGCATCGGATTCCTCGCGCAGCAAGCGCAGCACTTCTGATTCTGGGGATTCTGAGTGGTGTCGGAGCGACCGGCTATTCGTTGAGCGACGACGCGAGCAAACTGGTCGCATCGCTGCCGGTTGCTGCGCAGAAGCTACGCAATTCCGTTCATACTGTCTCAGGCAAGGCCGACAGCGCATTGGCTACCGTCCAGAAAGCGGCTACTCAGATCGAGAAAGCGGCGGAAGAATCAACAAAAGTCGAGCCCGTCAGCCGTGGTGTGCAACGGGTGCAGATCGAGAAACCGAAATTTGACATCAAAAATCATCTCTGGAGCGGCACGCTGGGTGTGCTGGAGTTGTTGTACCAGATTGGCATGGTGGCAATTATTGCTTTTTTTCTTCTGGTCTCTGGCGACAGTTTCAGGCTCAAACTGGTCAAACTCGCTGGCCCGACACTGAGCAAAAAAAGAATAACCCTGCAGGCGCTTAATCAAATCAATAACCAGATTCAGCGTTACATGCTGGTGCAACTTTTTACCAGTATTCTGGTGGGCGTGGCTACCTGGTTGTGTTTTCTGGCGATTGGTCTGGACAATGCGGCAGTTTGGGGTATTGCCGCAGGCGTCCTCGATCTGATTCCTTTTATTGGAAATGTAGTGATAACGACGTGCACGACCCTGGTGAGTTTCCTGCAATTTGGCTCGCTGGAGATGGCTGCGATTGTTGGAGGGGTCTCCCTCGTGATTCACCTCATAGAAAGCTTTTTATTGACGCCTTGGTTAACCAGCCGTGCCAACAAAATGAATTCGGTAGCTATTTTCGTCGGTGTTTTTGCCTGGGGCTGGCTCTGGGGTGTGTGGGGGCTGTTGCTCGGCGTGCCGATTCTGGTAGTTATCAAAGCGGTTTGCGACCGGGTTGATGATCTCAAACCGGTGGGCGAATTTCTCGGTGAGTAAGTTATGAGCGCCAGCGCACAGAAATAATCTCGAACTTCAGTAACTATTGTCTTGACGATCGCTAATCTGAGACGGGATAGCCGATACGTGATCTTTTTTCAATGGTTCTGGAGACTTGATATGAAAATGAATAGAAGTATTGGTGGCGTACTCGGGACGCTCGCTGTGCTGTTGCTCGGGGCATGTACAAGCATGTATCCCACACCATATCCGCCAAATGATGGTGTTGCCAGATCAGGCTACACCTATCCGTTGTATGGCGTCGTGCAATCAATTGAACTCGTGCAACAAGAGAATACCAGTGGCGGTAACAGCATCGGTTTGGGTACGGTTGCGGGTGCCGTAATCGGCGGCGTCGTTGGTAACCAGATTGGTGCCGGCCGCGGTAAAACCGTTGCAACAGTCGCCGGCGCGGCGGGCGGTGCCTATGTTGGCCATGAACTCGAAAAGGGAAACCGGCAGCAGCAGAGGGCGGATGAGTACAAAATTACTGTTCGCATGGATGACGGCTCGTATCAGTCCTTGATGCAGAACACCAATGGTAATTTCCGCGTCGGTGACCGGGTACGGTATGAAAATGGCAACCTGCAACGTTATTGATCAAGTCATCTGCCATATCCGGTGCTTCACGACACTGTGCATAGCGAACATCAAGCTTCAAATTCACAAAGTTCAAAATCCACAGTTAGTGATCGCCGGCATTGTGGCGTTCCTTCTTGGAACCTTCGGAATCGGCGTTGTGATGGCCTGGGGATCAGGTTCGGATGACGTGTCGGGTGTTCAATCCACATTCAATAACTTTGCCGGGCGGAACGATGACATTG
Organism: Burkholderiales bacterium; assembly: GCA_038203745.1. GTDB lineage: Bacteria > Pseudomonadota > Gammaproteobacteria > Burkholderiales > Rhodocyclaceae > Propionivibrio. The sequence goes on from JBBRDR010000131.1 coordinate 6,094, forward strand.
GGCGTGTCAGAGGGCGGTGCCCGGAATGTGGCATCGTCGAGTCGTCGCGCCTGATCCAGAGGACTGGCGAGGAAATCGATGCGGATGTGTCCGGCCCGGTGACAAAGAGTGGACGCCGTGATGCGCCAATAAAAACGACAAAATTTTCCGAAGTCACCATTCGCATGAATGATGGAACGAGCCATCAGTTTCTGGACGAGAACCAGACAAATTGGCGACGGGGTGAGCGCGTTATTTTCATCGCAGGTGCAAACAAGGCTGAAAAGTGAAGTTGTGCTGTAGAAATCGAGTATCACTTATGTGTGCCAGCAGACAGACGATGGCAGGAAAACGCCTTAACTTGTACACATCGGAGTCAACAGTGGTGCGATGCCTGCACCGTGGGAATGCACAAGATTCATGACAATGCGTTTCTGGCGAAGATAAGTGATTGCATGGCAGAACTTGCCAAACCATCACCTCTAATCTCATCACATAAAGGAATAAAAATGAATACGTTCAATATCAAAGCGCTTGTAATTGCCGTCAGCATTGCGTTCAGCGCCGGTGCCATGGCACAGGTTATGTCAAAGACCGAGTACAAGACCAGCAAGGACAAGATTTCGTCAGAGTACAAGGCCGGTAAATCGGCTTGCTCGGCATTGTCCGCTAATGCGAAGGATATCTGCGTGGCTGAAGCCAAGGGCAAGGACAAGGTCGCATTGGCTGAACTCGAAGCCAGCTACAAACCTTCAACAAAAAATACCTATGAGTTAAGTGTTGCCAAGGCTGAAGGCGACTATGGCGTTTCGATCCAGAAGTGCGACGACCTGGCGGGTAACACGAAGGATATTTGCGTGAAAGAAGCGAAGGCTGCACAGACCTCCGCCAAAGCTGACGCCAAGGCAAAGATGAAGACCGCAGATGCCAACACGATGTCCAATAAGACGTCCGCAGAAGCACAGAACACGGCAAATGAAAAGAGTGCTGTGGCTCGTAAGGATGCCAAGGCCGACAAGACTGATGCCGAATATACTGTAGCGAAGGAAAAGTGCGACACATTCGCTGGTGGTGCCAAGGATAAATGCCTTGACCAGGCCAAGACGAGTTTTGGCAAGTCCTAAACTTTACGCGACTGGAAGCCTTGGGTGATTCATTCAGGACTTCCCGTTACAAAGAACCAGAAACACTTAATTCATAAAAGAGGTAACCCCATGAAAACGAACCAAAGAATGATGCTAAGTGCTGTTGCGGCAATGTTTCTACTCGGTTTGGGTGGATGTGCCGGGATGTCAAATCAGGACAAGAACACGGCCATCGGCGCCGGTGTGGGTGCCGTAGGCGGTGCCGTGCTGACAGGCGGCAGTGCGATTGGAACGGTCGGCGGCGCAGCCGTTGGTGGCGTCATTGGCCACGAAGTTAGCAAATAACAATGATTAGTGATGATTTACGTGCGATGCCGCTAATGACGAGTGTGTCGCACGTAAGCATTGTTTAACCCGCAAGCGATTTAAACGGAGATAAAAATGTTGAATGTGAATCACTTCTTCAAGGCCATTGGCGCTGCATTGCTCATTGGATTTTTTATGGTAACAACACCGGGCTGTCAGAAGCAGGAAGGCCCGGGAGAACGTGCCGGCAAGGAAGTCGATAAGGCAGTAGAGAAGGTCGGGGAAAAAGTAGAAAAAGCCGGTGACGCTATTCAGGACGCGACAAAAGGCAACAAGAAATAATACGGAGTGATGTCCTCCGGCATAGCCAGAATATCGCTCATTAATTCTGGTTTCGAGCCAGGCGTGGTTTATCTGGAGATTCCTTTGAGTGCGATGTTTAGAAGCGTGTAGGTGTTAGCCAGAGTGGATTTCCAGAAAAAGCGGCTCTTAGGAGCTGCTTTTTATTGGAGATACAAAAACGATCTTATGCGTGTTAGCGAACAGAGAAGATCAGAGTGCTCAGGTAGTGTTACGGCTAACGGTGATGTGCAACGTGATTCAAAACGTTGTTTCTGATCCGCTCTCGCTTTGGTGATGACCTGATCGCCCCTCACTGATTATTGCCACCAGAAGCTGATCAATTCTGTAGAACTGCGCACCATCGCGTGCGTGCTTCATATAGAACAACCGAGGAATCATCATGAAAAAATTATTAATCGCAGCCGCATTGATCAGAGGTGGCCCCACTCAGTTGGACAGTTATCCTGTTTTCTTAAGTGATATTTCTACCGGGTTTTAAGCCGCCGCGGCGAGCGGCGACTTGCTGAGGTTGAAGTAAGCCGTATCCGGTGTCTTCCCGTCAAGCGTTGAATGC
>JBBRDR010000132.1:0-8306 GCA_038203745.1 Burkholderiales bacterium
TGGTCGCCGCCCAGCCAGGCATGAGCCATGTTCTTGAACAGGGCATTGTTGGCAATATCTGCCGGTGGTAAATGGCAGTGATAGTCAATGATGGGCATTTTCGCGGCGTAGTCGTGAAAAAGCCTGCGGGAGCTTTCGTCGGGAAGAAGAAGATCCGCACCCATGAACGGTTTCATAGCATTACTCCGTGTTAAATCGTAGTGTTCAGCGTGCCAGCCAACCGCCATCAACGGCAATCGTGTATCCGTTGACGTAATCAGACGCCTTCGATGCCAGGAAGACGACAGCGCCGCCGAGATCCTCGGGCAAGCCCCAGCGACCCGATGGGATGCGCTCAAGAATCGCCGCACTACGCTTTTCGTCAGCGCGAATCTGAGTGGTGTTGTCGGTTGCCATATAGCCGGGGGCGATGGCGTTGACGTTAACCCCGTGCTGCGCCCACTCGTTGGCCATCAGCATGGTAATACCCTTGACGCCACTCTTGGAGGCCGTATATGACGGTACGCGGATGCCGCCCTGAAAGGAGAGCATGGAAGCGATATTGACGATCTTCCCACCCGTGCCTTGCGCGATAAATTGGCGGGCCACGGCTTGACACATGAAGAAGGCAGACTTGAGATTGATGTTCATGACATCATCCCATTCCTTTTCGGTGAAGTCGACGGAGTCATTACGCGCAATGATGCCCGCGTTATTGACCAGAATGTCAATGTGACCAAAAGCTTTGAGGGCGGTATCAATAACCCGCTGTATCGGCTCAATGGTGATCAGATTAGCTTGGACATGAACGTATTTTTTCCCCACCGCTGCGATGGCGGCCGCTGTTTCCGGCGCATCCTCGGTGTAGGTTACGCCAACGATATCCGCCCCGGCTTGCGCCAGTGCTACCGCCATACCGCGACCGAGACCGCGCTCTGAGCCGGTGACAATGGCCACCTTCCCGTCCAGTTTAAATGCATCAAGAATGCCAGACATTACATTTCCTTTATCTAAGATCGTTGGGGCCGAGGCCATCCATGTCATCAAAAGTTTGATTTTCGCCAGCCATACCCCAGATAAAGGAGTAAGGGCCGGATGCGACGCCCGAATGAATGGACCACGATGGCGAAATAACGGCTTGTTCGTTGGCCATCACAATATGACGCGTTTCAAGTGGCTGTCCGTGCAGATGGAAAATTCGTGTTTCCGGCGCCATGCCAAAATAGAGATAAACCTCCATGCGGCGCTCGTGCGTATGGGGCGGGAACGTATTCCAGACGCTGCCGGGTTCAAGTACGGTTACGCCCATAACCAACTGGCAGCTCTTGCAAACGGCCGGATGGACGTATTGATAAATCGTCCGTACGTTACAGGTCTCTGGCGCCCCAAGCTTCTTGGGGTTTGCAGTGGCTCGCGTAATGTGTACCGTGGGGTAGGTCGCGTGTGCCGGACAACTCATGAGGTACAGTTTGGCCGGATTGGCTGGGGTTTCACTTTCCATCGAAATTGTTTTGACGCCCATCCCGACATAAAGGCCATCGCCGTTGGACAAGGCATGAACCTTCCCGTCAAGGATTACTCGACCATTACCGCCGATATTGACGATACCCAGTTCGCGCCGATCGAGGAAATTATCCGTACCGAAGGCTTTGCCGCCTTCAAGCGTCAAGGCTTGCGTCGTTGGTACTGCGCCACCAAAAACAACACGGTCGACATGGGTGTAGACCAGCTTCAATTCGCCGGTGACGAAAACCTGCTCAACCAGAAAGTGACGGCGTAGAGTTTCGGTATCGTAACCCTTCATGTCTTCGGGGTGATGTGAGTAACGTGTATCTAGTTTCATGAGACCTCCTAATCAATTCTTCAGAAAATCTTCGCGCTGAGGCGTAAAGATGTCGAGCAAACGGCCTTCACTGATGCAGGTTGCTCCGTGCAGTTCAGACGCCGGAACATAAACGGAATCGCCGGCGCGCAATGTACTGCTCTCGCCTGCAACGGTGAAAACGAATTCTCCCGACAGGCAGTAACAAAGCTGTTCGTGAACATGCTGGTGCTCATAACCTATCGCACCTGCTTCGAAGAACACCTCCACCATCATGAGATTGCCGCCACGTGCGCGGATCTTACGATTGAGCTTGCCCGCCTCAACCGTCTCAAGAACGAGTTTGGAATCGGGAAAAAATATACTGTTCATTACGCTTTTCTTTCAAATTTCGCTGTGGGTGTTGCAGTGTTGGTCACGGTGTCACGGTAACAATAATTGTTGCTGTTTCGATACTGCTACGGAAGTCGGTTGCGGTGTACTCCAGCTCCGCCTTACCCACGAAGTTGTGTGCCGGCGTAAAGATGACAAAGCCGTCTGCATCTACCGTAGCCTCACCCTGGCCTTCAATCACTTCAACTTTTTGGATCGTAATAGCGTCCTTCTCCTTGTCCGTATCGTTCTGCAAGGCGTCGATCTTTACGGCGACCCCTTTGCGGGTCGACGCCACATCATCCCTGAGATTCGGCGGGCTGTTGATTTCGCCGGTGACGCGAGGCAACCAGAGCGACACACTCGGAACGTAAGTGACCACCATCAATACCACGAAGAGCGCCGCGAAGAAGGGCAGCATCGCCCGGGTCACCACTTCCATCTTCAGATTGGACACCGCGCTGGCGACGAAGAGAACCGAACCCACCGGCGGGGTAATCAGACCCATGCCCAGGTTAACCATCATGATCATGCCGAAATGCACCGGGTCGACACCCAGCTTAACCACGACCGGTAACAGGATCGGGGTCAGGATCAGAATCAGCGGTGCCATGTCCATCAACGTGCCCAGAATCAGCAGCAGAATATTGATGGTCATCAGAATTACGTAGGTATTGTCTGAAATGCCAGTAAAGAAGGCAGAAATATGAGCCGGCAGGGAGAGCATGGTCAAGATGTGGCCGAAGGCCGCGGAAAACCCGATTAGGATCATCACGATCGTTACCGTCTTGACCGTGCGATGTACCAGCGTCGGCAGTTGACTCCACTTGTAATCGCGGTAGAAGAACATCGTGACGAGGAAAGCCCAGATGCAGGCCACTGAGGCCGATTCGGTAGCGGTGTACCAGCCGGAGAGAATGCCACCCAGGATAATAACCACGGTGAATAGACCGGGGAGGGCATCGAGCATGATCATCACGGCTTTTTTGAGCGGAATGGGCTCGCCCTTGGGGTAGCCGCGTTTTTTGGCAAAGAAGACGCACATCGTCATTAAGGTGCCGCCCAAGAGAATGCCGGGCATGACTCCGGCTAGGAACAGCGCACCAATCGAAACACCGCCGCCGGCGGCTAGAGAGTAGATAACGGCATTATGGCTGGGGGGAATCAGGATCGCCTGGACCGAACCGGCGGCGGTCACGGCCGCCGCATAGGCTTTCGGATAGCCGCGCTTTTCCATCTCCGGGATCATGACCGAGCCAATCGACGCTGTATCCGCCACCGAGGAGCCGGAAATGGCCCCAAAGAAGGTGGAGGCCAGAATATTCACCAAGGACAGGCCGCCGCGGATAAAACCGACAAAAAGCGAAGCAAAATTAATCAGGCGTGTGGCAATACCGCCCTCGGCCATGATGGCGCCTGCCAGAACAAAGAAGGGTATGGCCAACAACGAAAATTTGCTGACGCCGTCCCCCATCTTGAGCATGACAATCGTCAGGAAAGACATGTCGCCCGTAAAATAGATGGCGCCGACCAGTGCGGTCATGCCCAAGGTGTACGCGACAGGCAGGCCAACGGCCAGCAGCAGAAAAAACGTTCCCATTATTACAAATGCATCCACGGTTTCAGCTCCTTATGTGTACACTTTTAATTCAGTTGATTAGCCGTGGCTGCCGATCATGACGACCGGGCGGCGATGTTGTGAGCCGAACAGTGCCGCTTCAATGACGAACAAGAGCGTTGCCAGCGAACCCAGGGGTATGGGGAGGTAAGTCCAGTACACTTGCAAATCCGGGAAGGTGGCCAGGCTTTGTTTGGTGCCCATAAAGAAGATGACGCGATCACCGCCGTAGTAGATGATGAACAGGGCAATCAGGCCCATCAAGACGTCAACGATCCGGGCCAAAACAACTTGAGCCTTTGGCGGCACACGGTCAGTAATGATGGTCACGGCAATATGGCATCCGGCGCGATAGGCCGCTGCCGCGCCAATGAAGGTAAACACAATCATGCACACGAGCGCAGCGGGTTCCGGCCAAGACAGTCCAGAATTAAACCCCTTGCGGGCAACAACTTGAATCGGGATGATCACGGTCATGACCGCCATGGATAGACCGGCGATCCATATGCAGACCAAATAAACCTTGTCCATCGCGTTGCAGTAGGCTTCTTTCATCCTTGATTTCCTCTGGAAATAAAAAACTGGCGAGCACTTGCTCGCCAGTTTGGATCTGCTGATTAATACTTTGTGGCTTGGATGCGCTTGATCAGTTCGGCGAATTGGGCGCCGTACTTGTCACGTACAGGTTGTGTGAGTTTGAAAAATTCGGCGTTGTCGACGTCGGTGATCGTGGTGACGCCTTCAGCTTTCATTTTGGCAATTGACTCATTAACCTTGATATCCCACAGTCTGCGTTGTTCCATCTGCACTTCCCTGGACAACTTCTTGATCAGGGCTTGATCTTCTGGACTCAGCTTATTCCACTTGCTTTTCGAGAATACGAAGATTTCTGGAATGATCAGGTGGGCCGTATGGTTGTAGAACTTATCAACCGTGTAGTAATTCTGAGTCACATAGGTTGGCTGGTTGTTTTCAGCGCCATCCACAACGCCGGTCTGCAATGCGCTGTAGAGGTCTGCCATGCCCATCGAGATGCCGCTGCCACCCATGGCGTTCATGGTGTCAACAAAGAGCGGATTACCCATCATGCGAATTTTCATCCCGGCTAGGTCGGCAGATTTGCGGACGGGTTTCTTGGTGAACAAATTGCGCGTTCCACCGTCCATCCAGCCTAGAGCAACCAGGTTGGCTGAACTGTCCGTAATCTTTTTGAGAATTTCGTCGCCGATCGGTCCGTCAATAACAGCTCGCATGTGCTTTTCGTTTTTGAACACGAAAGGCATGTTGAAGACGTTAACTTCCGGAACCACGGGGCCGACGGGGCCAAGGGAGGTGCGTAGAATATCAATGCCACCCGCCTGTGTTTGCTCGATCATCGACTTTTCATCACCAAGCACCATGTTGGGGAACATCTTTACCGTGATGCGCCCTTTGGTCTCAGCAGCAAGCTTCTTGCCCATGATGTTTTCCATGGCAACAACGTTTGGATAACCTTCCGGGTGAACGTCAGCAGCTTTTAGTTCAAGAGCAGATACTGAGGCTGAGGCAAAAATCGCCGTCGCCATTACTGCGGCCAGTTTTGAGATACGCGTCATTTTGAATCTCCTATAAAATGCGGCATAAAACATGAAATGTTACCCCCGCTCATTTAATGACTTTGTTTTTGAGCTTGGCGGCACACGCCTTGTATACAAGTATACTCGACAGTGCAATAATTACACAGTTGAGCGATTCTTGCAACAGGATTCCTGACAAACCTAGCTTCGCGTCTGTTCCATTATGCGATCAAGAATCCTCATATTCCTCAGTGATTCATCCAGGTTTAGTCTGGGGGCGCGTTTCTCAAAAATGGCTGCCGAAAAATCACGTATTTCTTCGGCGTAGCGGTCGGATTCGCTGACAGGAATCAGTTCGCGGCCGTTCTTGGTTTGCAGGACAAGCTGACCGGCCTCATTGAGGAAAGTGTCCGGTACCAACAGGCTGCCTTCCGTGCCGACTATCTCGCTGTGCATGTGGCCAAAAGCATTGAACCCGCAATGCAAGGAAGCAAGCAACCCGCTTTCGTAGCGCAATACAGCAGATAGATTTGTATCCACCCCTCGGTGTTTGGTGCATTCGACTGAAACAGAGACGGGTTCTGCGCCTGAAACCATGCCGATCAGGTTAAGCGGGTAGCAGCCAACGTCATACATTGCGCCGCCGCCCAGTCGCTGGCATTCCTTGATGGTGTTTTCACGATCCAGGAAAAAGCGGAATGTCGAATTAATGCTGCGAATTTGCCCGAGAACACCGCTGTCCAGAACACGATTGATCTGGCTCGTCCTGTCGGTGTAGCGGTACATGAAGGCTTCCATCAGTATCACGCCACATTCGCGTGATACCTTGACCATTTCCGTCGCCTCAAGGCTGTTCAGCGCCAATGGCTTCTCGCAAAGTACATGCTTCCCGTAACGCATGGCGCGGATGGCCCATTCGCAATGCAGGGCGTTAGGGAGTGGAATGTAGACCGCATCCACCTCCGGGCTATTGATCAGCGAATCATAATGATCATGCGCGGTAAATGGTCCGAAAAGATCTTTAAATTCAGCAAGTTTAGCCGGGTCACGGGAGGCAATTGCATTCAACGCTGCGTTGTTGCATCGAAGAATGGCGGGCACCACTTGCAAACGGGCAATCCGGGCGCATCCAAGAACGCCCCAGCGTATCGGTAGGTTCATCATCACACTCCAATGCGGTTAAGCAAAATGGAGAAGTGCGGCCCATCGTCAACGAAGGCCGCACACGGGCACAGCGATTAGCGAATGACGCGTGCGCCCTTGCCTTTCATTGCTGCCTCAACTTCTTCAACACGCACCATGGACGTATCACCCGGTGTGGTCATGGCGAGTGCGCCATGCGCAGCGCCGTACTCGACCGCCGCCTGAGGGCCTTTGCCTTCAAGAAAACCATAGGCCAGACCGGAAGCAAACCCATCCCCGCCGCCTACGCGGTCGTAGATTTCTAGATTTTCACGCTGCATCGACTGGTACAGTTCCCCTTGGTAATAGAGCAGGGCGGCCCAGTCGTTGAGCGTAGCTGTGGTCGCTTTGCGCAGGGTGGTTGCGGCTACCTTGAAGTTGGGGAACTCGGCCACGGCCGTCTGAATCATTTTCTTGAAGCTGTCAGTCTCGATGTTCGTCAGGTGCTCATCGGCCCCTTCGACTTCAAAACCGAGACAGGCCGTAAAGTCTTCTTCGTTGCCGATCATTACGTCGACGTGTTTGGCAATTTCGCGGTTAATCTTTTGCGCGCCGTCTTTACCGCCCTGACTCTTCCACAGCGAAGCGCGGTAATTCAGGTCGTAGGCGACGACGGTGCCATATTTCTTGGCGGCTTCAACGGCTTCGATCACGGCTTCGGCCGTGTTGGAAGCCAGAGCGGCGAAAATTCCACCGGTCTGGAACCAGCGGACGCCTTCTTCACCAAAAAGTTTTTCCCAGTTCACTTCGCCGGGACGGATCTGCGAAGCGGCCGTATGTCCGCGGTCAGAGCAGCCGAGCGCAGGACGAATGCCGAAGCCTTTCTCAGTAAAATTGAGGCCAACGCGAGTGTTCTTGCCCAAGCCGTCAAAGTCACGCCAGATGACGTGACTCATATCTACGCCGCCCTGCATGATGAAGTCTTCAACCAGCCAGCCAAGGTCGTTTTTCGGTAGTGCGGTGACGACACCTGCACGTTTTCCCCAGCATTTGCGCATGGCTCGAGCAACGTTGTATTCCCCGCCACCTTCCCAAACCTGGAAACTACGGGCGTTACGCACGCGGCCAAAACCGGGATCAAAGCGCAGCATGACTTCACCAAAGGAAACGCAATCCCATTGCGTATCAGCGACCGATTTAATGATCAGTTCAGACATATTTATCGTTCCTTAAGCAGGTTATTTCTTTGCGGCCAATTCGGCTTTGATTGTTTTGACAAGCTGGATGGTCTTGCGCACGTTTTCCTCAATGCCCTTGAAATCTTTGGCATCCAGAAGTTGTTTGGTGATCATGTTGGAGCCGATCCCGCAAGCCACAATGCCGGCAGAAAACCATTTGCGCAGCGATTCTTCGGTCGGTTCCACCCCGCCGGTTGGCATGATGCGTGTCCAGGGCATTGGGCCCATAACGTTTTTGACAAAGTCAGGTCCGCCCACGGTCGAACCTGGGAACACCTTGACAATCTCACAGCCGAGTTCTTGTGCGTCGCCAATCTCGGTAGCGGTGCCACAACCAGGGCTATACGGAATCGCCCGACGATTACACACTTTGGCTACATCGGCATTAAGCAGCGGACCAACTACGAATTTAGCGCCATTCGTAATGTAAATACCGGCCGTCGGTGCATCAACGATTGAGCCTACACCCATAATTACCGAGGGATCAGCTTTTGAAAAATGTTTGGTAACCTCGAAAAAGACTTGTGCTGCGAAATCGCCACGATTGGTGAATTCAACACATTTGGCACCGGCATTGGCGCAGGCCTGAATAACATTAA
>JBBRDR010000133.1:0-8298 GCA_038203745.1 Burkholderiales bacterium
CTCAAGCCTTGATTTTTGACTATCTGAACAATCTGCAATTTGAAGCTGGTATCAAAATCCCTGCGTTTCTGGTTCATTTACTTCTCCTCACGGGTGGAATCATCCACCTATCGAGGTGTCCGTCAAAATTAGACCACTACACTCCAGCCCGATCTTGGCGAGCTTTGCCCGTGCATCCGGAATATCCTGCACGTCGATCATGAAGAAAGCGTTGCCCCCTTCGTTGACCACCCGCCCGTACGCATTGGCGAAGTTCACACCGGCCTCGACGATGGCTTTGAGCAACGCGTCCAGAAGATCCATTGAGGTCAGAGTGATTTGGTTTTCTGAATACCAAATCACTCTGACCCCAATGGTTTTCCCATCGCTGATAAGAAAGAATCAAATCCGAACGAAACGTGTCAGGTGAACGTCAACGGTGATCGATAGCGAATGCAAGGCCATCGCTTTAGCTCGCCCTTCGGCGCTAGCGCGGTAAAGGTGCGGCGTCATGGCCAAAAGATCGGCAATGGGCTCCTGATCATTGATTTCAACTGAGTAACCGATTCGTTCGCTCGAAAACGCGGTGAAGCCGGGCGGAACCCGCACTTCAGTCGAGCTTTCGGGCTTCAAGGTCGGGTAGATGATCTCACGCAGTTCGCGCAGATGATCCGGTCCGGCATCGACCTGTATGAGCTGACCTTCTGCTTTGAGTACACGGAAAAACTCGGCATAGACTGGAAATCCGAACATGCACAGAACACGATCCTGGGTGCCGGGCAGAATTGGCAGGTTGGCATTGCTGCCGACAACCCAAGCAATCCGGCTCTCCTGTTTGGCGGCCGAGAGAACGGCCCACTTGGAAATATCGAGTCCGATGAGGGCGAGTTGTCCTGCATTGCTGACTGAGGCAGCAAGTTGGCGGAGATAGTATCCCTCGCCACAACCGGCATCGAGACAACGGATCGTTGAATCGGCTACGGTATCAGCCAGAACAGCCCGCCGTGCGGCTTCAGCAATCGGCTGGTAATACCCGGCGTTGAGAAAGCGCCGCCGGGAGGCGATCATCGCCTTGCTGTCACCCGGGTCACGCGAGCGTTTGTTTTGTACGGGCAGCAAATGGGTGTAGCCCTTGGCTGCAATATCAAAACTATGGCCGCTGGCGCAACACCATGCGGCACCGTTGCGTAGTAATGGTTTTCCGTCCAGTGGGCAGGCGAGGGCTTGGAATGGGGTGATGTTCATAAGTGGGTATTCTGACAAGTTTTCGGTCACTGCGGCCGTTGAGTTCGTCGCAAGACTCAGGCGGCAGTGCGCCCGTCACATGCCGTTTAGTCGAAAAGCGCCTTGAGCGACAGCTTCTCGATCCGGCGAACTCACACACCCGACCCACAGTCGCGCGTCGTTTCATTCTTATTGAGCGGCAGATCACAAAGTACAGCGGACGTAACTGTACACAAACCGAAAAACACGCTGTTTTAAAGTGTCTGCGAGGAGAAAATTTCGCCCTATTGCGCTAAGCACCCTCGACGGAAGACCAGTCGCTGGACGCGGTGATGTGCGTGAATATTCAGGTTGGACATCACAAGTGCGGCTAAGATAAACTTTGTTGGTCACGAAATTACGAACAATCGACCACGTGCTCTAATAAAATATAAAAATTCATGTTAGAACATTCGACCATCAAGCGATCAAGGTGCATTGAGCTTTCTGTACAATCGTCCCATGCAGATATCGGCACAAAGTTCCGTTAGGAAAGAAATTTTCCGAAGCAGCATGATATTTTCATGCTCAATTCTGGTTGTATTCAGTATTTTTTTCTCGAATATCCTTTACCGCTCTGGTCTATCCAAGGCGGACGATATTATCAAGCAGAGAAATTTCGCCGTTAATTACTTCGTCGATGGCTATTTTTCTAAAGTAAATAACACTATTGATATTCTGGCAGACAACAAGGATGTTCAGAATTTCCCTTGGCTTGACGCGGCAGGCCGAGAGCGAGTTCTGAAGTTATTTAAATTCTTCACGAAGTCCAACCCAAATGTCTCTTACATCTTTTCGGGATATGAAAACAAGACTCTGGTAATCAACGATTACAGCACGCCCGATGGGTTCGATTCGAGATCGCGGCCATGGTATCAGGCGGCGATGGCGGTGAAACCAAAGCTATCAACCGGCCTTATTTATCAAGACATAAATGACAAAACATGGCTCTTTGCAACGAGTAAGGCCTTGCTCAGTGATGAACACGGTTTCTCCGGCGTCGTGTCGAGCGACAGTTCCGTTCAAATAGTCGTTGATATGCTCAATCAACGGGGTGATGTATACAAATCATCCTACAGCTTTGTGACGAAACGCGACGGCGAAATCATCCTTCACCATAACGAGAATTTCTTAAGAAAAAACATATCTGAAATCACCGGCAGTTCTTTGTCTGCGGACGAAGATGGGGGTAGCTTCGTTTACGCTTTGAACGGGAAAAACAAAATTGTCTATTACAGCCGTTCTAAAGAAACCGACTGGCTGATCTTCACTGTTGTTGATAAAGACGAAATTACCACTCCAATTATTTGGCAAATATCTTTTTGCATTGCACTGACAGGCGTGATTGCCGTTTTGCTCGGTCTCGCTCAAAGTGCGTTGCTGAGCCGACAATTTTCAACCCCGCTGCTCGAACTGCGGGAGAAGGTCAAATCCATCATTCGCGGAGATCCGAAGAACGATTCGAGTTACAGCTATCCGAAAAACGAAATTGGGATCATTGCCAGTGAAGTAGAACAGCTGGCCGCAAACGAGTTCTATGCTCGCTCCAAGCTGCTTGAGGAGGCGAACAAACTCCTTGCAGAAAAAAACCAGGAGCTGGAAAAACTCTACATCACTGACTGGCTTACCGGGCTGTACAACCGTCTTAAGATGGATGCCGATCTCGAACAGGAAGTTCGACGCTCAGTGCGATACGGGAGCTTATTTTCGGTTGTTTTATTTGACATCGACTGGTTTAAACAAGTCAACGACACCTACGGCCACCCGGCTGGGGATGCCGTACTTCGAGAGCTCGCGCAGTTACTCAAAGCAAATTTGCGGGTGACTGAAATCCCGTGCAGGTGGGGAGGAGAAGAGTTTCTTGTTTTATGTCCTGAAACTAGCCAGGAAGAAGCCAAGGCGCTCGGAATCAGACTCTGCTCATTAGTCGAAAACCATCAGTTTTCAATAGATACACGGATTACGATCAGCGTAGGCGTTACGGAATTCACAGGCACTGAGAAAACCAATGAGTTGATCAAGCGTGTGGATGAGCATCTCTATGCGGCCAAGCGTAACGGCCGAAACACCGTTATAGCGGGTTGATGACGGCCGATGAGGTCTGCACACAAAGTGAAGCAGCCGTTTCAATGGCAGCGATCAGGCCGTGGCTAATTTCCGCTTCTGAGGCTTGGCGGTCCATTCTGCAACCGCTGATTTTGTTGGCTCTGGACGACAGATCATCTTTGTGAACCCTTGGCCGGATGGTGCCGAAGGCACCCCGGCGGCCTATTAAAATCAGCAGGTACTCCGTTCCGCGCAATCAGCCCCGGGTCGGTTGCATCAACTGTTCGAGCTGGACTAGGAAAACTCCGCACAGACCCTGGAGCTCCTCCAAGCGCACGCTGTCCGGCGCGTCGTGTCCCTGGACGTGCCGTGCGCACATCTCGTCGGCCAGAAGATGCATTTTACGGTGCAGGGCCGAGAGAATTCGGAGCGCATTCGCACCTTCCGGTCCGGCCCGGATTTCCGTTTCCAGCCAGTCGTAGAAACGACAGTGACCATGAATCAAGGGCAGGGTTTCCCGCTCACCGCGCAAGAATTCCTTGATGGCGACCAGCCATGCCCGGTGCTCGACGCTGGCGAACAAAAGTGGCAAATCCTCGCGGCGGACTGGCGGCTGGTTTATCCAGGCGACATCGGGAGTCCATTGCGCCAACCAGAGCGGAATCTCCTCTGCCGGCATCGGCCGGGCAATTCCGTATCCCTGCGCCAGTTCGCACCCCAGTTGCAACAGCATTGTTCCGTGACGTACCGTTTCAACGCCTTCGGCGATGACCTCCCGGCGAAACGCCGTAGCGAGACTGAGCACTCCCCCCAGTATCGCCAGATCATCGGGATCGTCGAGCATGTCCCGCACAAAACTCTGGTCGATCTTCAGCTGGTCGACAGCCAAGCGCTTCAGGTAAGTCAGCGAGGAATAGCCGGTGCCAAAATCGTCAAGAGAGAACCGGACACCGATTTCGCGGCACGCCTCGATGACGGCGGAAACCCGCTCCAGATCCTTGAGCGCGCTGGTTTCCAGAACCTCCAGTTGCAAATCCGACGGCTGGACACCGGGATATGCGGAAAGCCGGGAGCACAGGTGCTCGAAAAAATTATCCTGCTGCAACTGGCGTGCACCGATGTTGATACTAACCGGTAGATTCAGGCCGGCAGCGGCCCATTGCTCCATCTGCTCCAAGGCCGCATCGATGACCCAGTTACCAACGTCGACCGCCAACGGGTGCTCTTCGATGACCGGCAGGAAAACCGACGGGGGCAGCAACCCGCGTTCAGGGTGCTGCCAGCGGATCAGCGCTTCGACCCCGATGACCGTACCCGTACGCATATTCACCTTGGGCTGGTAGTACAGCACGAACTCCCGTTCGTCGAGCGCCCGGCGGATATGCTCAAGACTCTCGTGGAAGCCGCGCACGCTTCGATCCTGGTCGGCGTCGAAAACGTGGTAGCGGTTCTTCCCGGCCAGTTTGGCCTGGTACATTGACTGATCCGCCTGCCGTAGTAACTGGTCGGCATCGACGTCCTCGCCCTGCGGATAGAAAGTCACGCCGAGACTGGCCGAGACCTGCAGGATGTGATCATCAAGTGTCACCGACTGGGCGGCTGCGGCGAGGAGGCGGGCCAGCATCGGCAGACTAGCGGATACCCCGTCGAGATCGAGCAGGACGGCGATGAACTCATCACCGCCCAGGCGGGCCAGGGTATCCCCTTCTCGGAGCGTGGCCTTCATACTGCCGGAGAGGGCCACCAGCAGTCGGTCACCGGTCTGATGGCCATACTGGTCGTTAACATGCTTGAAACCGTCGAGATCGAGATAGGCTACCGCAAGCAACTGGCCGCGCCGAAGCGCTTGGGTCATCGCCTGTTGCATACGGTCGGCCAGCAGGACGCGATTAGGGAGACCCGTCAGGACGTCGTAATGGGCCATATTCCGGAGCTGGCTTTCGTGCGCCTTAAGATCGGTGATGTCCGTCAAGATTCCGCACAGCGCATAAATGCTGCCATCCTCGCGGCGCAAAGGCAGTTTCGTCGATTGGTAAACACGCTTAACATCAGTGCTTAGCACACGATTAGTCTCCTCTCGGCGCAGAATTTCGCCACTTTCCAGAACAAGTCGATCATTTGCCTTAATTTCTTCAACGGCCGTGGATTCAAAGAATTGTTCGTCACCGTAGCCGATGACGTCTTTCATGTCCGCGACCCCCAAAAGCTTGCGAATCGCCTTGTTGGCGAACTGGTAACGCCCTTCGAGGTCCTTGAGGTAGATACAAGCATCAACGTTCTCGAGAATGGTGAACAGCTTCGCCTCGCTCGAGCGCAAAACGTCCTCAACCTGCTTTCGCTGCGTGACGTCGCGGCTGATTCCGTAATAACCGGTGATTCGCCCCTGCGCATCACGCTCCGGCGTCGACAGACTCTCCATCCAGATCATCTGGCCGTCATTGCACCGATGAAGTGCAACAAAGGTCAGCGTACCCGTCCGCACGCCTTGGGCTTCCTCGGCCTGTCGCTGACGAACGGCTTTCGCGACCTCAGCGGCGCTCTCCTCGGACAGTTGCTCCAGCGCATGCTGGCCAACCACTTCGTCGGCGCGGTAGCCCCGGAGGCGCTCGTCAGCCGGGCTGACGTAAAGGCAGCGATGTTCGCTGTCGAGCTTCCAGACGACATCGGAAGCATTCTCGGCAAGCAGGCGGAAGTGTGTCTCGCTTTGCTGTATTTTCTGCTCGGCGGCGTGCAGAGCGGTGATCTGCCGGCGTAGTTCGTCCTCCTGCACGACTAGGCGGCGCTGGTTCTCCTGCAACAGGGAGCGCATTTTTTCATGACTTTGCGCCAAACTGCGAACTTCCCGGATGCCCGAATTTTCGAGCGGAGTATCCGCAAAATCCAACAGCCCGATCCGTTCGCTCGCCGTAGCCAGCATTTCAAGAGGCCGCGCAATCCGCCGTGCTTGAAGCCTGGAGAAATAGAAGACGAGCAGCAGGGTCAGTACCAAGCTTGATGACAGGATACCAGCGAGAACGCTCCAGTCCGGAGCAAAATCGTCGGCCGGCGCGAGCGTCACAACCCACAGCCGACTGTCCCCGAGAGGGAAAGCTTGCATGCGGGCCAGCCAGTCGGCCCCCTGTGAGCGGAAGGTCCAGACCTGCCCGTCAAGAGACGGCACCCAGACCGAAAGCGCCGTGGCCAGCGCCGGGATGCCCAGATCCTCGACATTGACCAACACCCGGCTCGACCATGCTTGCAGATCCATGCCCGCGGGCGCTGCAGGTAGCGCCAGCACACGCAGGTCTTCGCTCAGCACCAGTGCAAAACCGTGCTTTCCGACTTCGGTCTGCATCGTTGTATGCGATAGGTCACGCAACTTGAGGTCAAGGCCGAGTACAAAATTGCGGCCGTCCTTCAGGCGAAATTGCAAGGCCGCAGTGATTCCCGGATCACCGGTCGTGAAAAAGGTGTAAGGAGCGGTCCAGCGAATGCGGCCAGGACTCTCCGCTGCGGCACGGTACCAGGCTCGCTTACGCGGATCGTAGTCAAGTGTCTTCCAGTCTTTTTCGACCCCACCGGCGGTATCGTGCTCGAAAAACAGATGGCGATTCCCCCAGCGGTTCAAATCCGTCAGGCGGTTGCTTGTGCGTCCGTCGGGATGCTGAAGCAGCATCCATCCCTGCCCATCCGGCGTACCGGCCACAACGGAGGTGGACTGGGGCAAACTCTCCAGCACCGGCAAAAAAATTCGGTTGAATCCGTCGGGGCTTGACAGGTCAGGCGCCTTGCCGTTGAGCCACCCCCGGCTCATCCGAAGGATCTGCTCGGCGGGGTCGAACACACGCCCGAGATTTCTCTCAAGCCGCGCTGCAGTCAGGGCAAACTGGTTTTCTGCCACGCGCTCGACCACCGGTTTGAGGCCGAAGAGAAAGAAAGCCGTACTGACCAAAATCACTGCTCCGGCCGCGAGCAGACCCACCCGGAACGTCAGGCTTCTGCGCAGCGGTACGGCTGTCTTGCGGTTCTTATCCATGACGGTTCATCGGGGCGCTCTTTCGGGCACGAGCCATCAAACAGGTTTTAGCCCAGCAAAATCCAAAGCTGATTCTACGCTGATCCGATCAAGCGACGTTGAACTATCCTACGGAACTTCAGCACCGCGATTCAGGCGCAGGGCTGCATTCCGCCCTCGGCCTTGAACAGCGGCTAAGCCTCCGACAACTGGCCCGTGACAGGTTCGGAACATGCCGATATTTATTGAATTGCATTTCAAGCTGCCCCGCTGGCACGAAACTGGATCGTTTTCATCACGAAGAAACATCGGCTGTAACGCGTCAAGTAAGAATGTAATTTCCGGCCTCTGTGAAGAGTCCGGCCAAAGTGCAAATCAACAGTCAGTCCTATTAACCCCGACGCCGACGCCAGATGTCTGAGGCATGAGTAGCGAAAGAAGACCGGAAACACGAACAACATGTTCTTTGGCAACGCTCTAGATCAGATCGTTTTTACTCATATTTTGTACTTCTTCGCTAGTTTGATAGGGCGCTTAAATAATGCGACCATACCTATGGTTTAAGGTGGTTTTTTGCGTGTGATTAAGGTTTTTTGTCTCATGCGTAGTAGCCACATCTGCCGGGATATCTAAAGATTGTATGCTTCGCGGACAACTGCAGCTTCACTCTGCCGTTTGTTGAATATTAGTTTTAACGTAGTTGCTCGTGTATACCGGCTGACAGCTTTCAGGTGCGGAGCAGCCGTTCAGTCGGCTGCTTTCGCGACTGAGTGAATTCCGGCTCGTGGCCGATTGCAGAAGTAGCATCTGACAGAAACAGTCTTGTTCACCACCCTGCCCTGCAGCCCCCGTCAAATGGCGGTCTACAAGTCATTGTGCGAATTCAAGCTCGAATTGCGACAGGGGTAGGCGTCAGATTGAACAATACTTCATGGGGCGTTTTATAGCCTAAAGTTTTTCTCGGACGATGATTCAAGCGCGCCTCGATGCGTTTGATTTTTTTGGGAGAGAAGGCG